>NZ_JAQMSE010000144.1:0-52944 GCF_028330045.1 Aphanizomenon sp. CS-733/32 | reverse complement strand
GGTATCCGGTGGTTAATTGTCTGAATCAGGATTTCCAGGATTTCAGGATTTACAGGATGAGGTATCCGGTGGTTAATTGTCTGAATCAGGATTTTCAGGATTTCAGGATTTACAGGATGAGGTATTCGGTGGTTAATTGTCTGAATCAGGATTTCCAGGATTTCAGGATTTACAGGATGAGGTATCCGGTGGTTAATTGTCTGAATCAGGATTTCCAGGATTTCAGGATCGCTGTGGTCAATTGTCTGATAACTTACAGGATGTGATTTATCATTTTAAGCGATCGCTTTCTAGTATCAAACATTAATTATTTAAAAGCTTCAATCTGATCCAAATAAATATTAATTAACTGATGATCAGCCACTAAAATTTCAATTTCTGGCCAAACTCTGGACAGGAGTGAGTGAAATTGACGTTTTCGCACATTCCCAAAGCGTAGATGTACTACTTTAGGCGGGAGTAAATCAACCATCATGCGATCAGAAAAATCTGCATCTTTGGTAACAATTACCAATTTTCTTTCTTTCGCATACTGCCATATTTGGGTATCACTTGGACTGTCACCTAACATGGAAACATGGACAATGGGTAAAGATGGGGTAAATTGAATTTTCACGGGTAGATTTTCATCGAATAAAAACCCATTCATGCGATTTTTCTCACTTCGTAGTGATTCCCCATCAACTTTGCTGCAAATTGAATACAAGCATAAATATCTTCTCGTTGTAGAGAGGGGTACTCTTCCAGAATTTCCTCAATTGAATCACCAGCGCCTAAAAACTCCATAATTGTTTGTACAGAAATTCGAGTATTAGTAATAATGGGTCGTCCATTACAAATGTCTGGATGAATAGTTATTCTACTTTCCATTTTGTTTACTTCTTGTCGTTACTGATTAATTGTAGCATTTGTCTGATAGCGTGGCACAATCCCAGGATTGGAAAGTTGTCAAGTATCCTCTAAATAGTCCCTAATAATCTCTAAAATCACTTGTTCAATCTCTGGAATTTTAGATGGGATAATTTCATCTTTAATATGCTTATGATCTGCGTAGCCCAAATCAGGTTTGTGTTTTGCATTATCATAGCGAAATATTAAGTTGTTTTCATTGTCTTGATAATGGAATGAATAAGAGAGCTTTTCTAATGATTCTTGTAGATCAATATATTCTTTGAAAAATAAGCGACTCCCCCGTGAAAATTCTAAATTTCCCTGGATAAAACCGACATAGTTTGATCTAGCATCTACTGAAAAATTAAAGGATGTAATCCACCCTTGGTTCACATATTTTTGAATAATGACAACAATATTAGCTTGGTAATTGTTGAGTGACATATTCTATGGTATCCAACTTTTGTAAAGCATTAATTAATTTCTCCTTAATTTTAATTTCTCCTGCCCAACTTACATATTCATCGTCCCCTCCTGATAGGTTTTCTGCTGTCCAATTAGTCCAGAAAAATTCCGATGAAACTTGATATTTTGTTTCAAATTCTTGCAATAATTTATTAGTTTTCTCTAAGGATCTTTGTAAATTTTTAATCTCAGATTCAATAGCTCCTTTAATTAGGTTTTGGACGATTTCAACGTCGGGAGCATCAGATTTAATTTGTACTTGTAACATAAGGTTTACTTCTTGTCGTTACTAATTAATTATAGCATTTGTCTGATAGCGTGGGGCAAGCTATATGAGGATTTTCAGGATGAGGTATTCGGTGGTTAATTTGAGCGATCGCTGTGGTCAATTGTCTGAATCAGGATTTCCAGGATTTCAGGATTTTCAGGATGAGGTATTCGGTGGTTAATTGGTGGCGATCGCTGTGGGAATTTGTCTGAATCAGGACTTCCAGGATTTCAGGATTTACAGGATGAGGTTGCTAATTTGAGGATAATTAATGATGAGCGATCGCTGTGGGAAATTGTTTGAATCAGGATTTACAGGATGAGGTATTCGGTGGTTAATTCGAGCGATCGCTGTCCCTAAATCCCTAGATCCCCGATTTCTTCAAGAAGTCGGGGATCTGAATAACCTCACTTGTTGAGCTATTGCACCAAAATTGCTAAACAACACTCAAATTCACTTTCAAAACAACATCGTTGTAATCTTTATCCCCCCCACCTGCTAAATCTTCAAAACCAAAGACGTTATTTCCTAACAGGCGAATATGATCCACTTTATCAGCATTAGCTCCTATATAGGCAAAGTAAGCTTGATCAACTTGTCCATTCAAAACTTGATCCACAGTGCGACCATTAGTAAGAATAAATGGAGCGAAAATACTTCCTCCTGTTAATGTCTTATCTGTAAAACTGGCAGTTCCTTGGTTATCAACTCTGAGGTCAATTCCCGCCACACGATTTTTGATAGCCGCTTGAGCATAACCTGAGTCTCCAGGACGGAAATCAACTGTACCATCAGCATCAACATCAATACCACCATTTTCATCTGCTACTTTATAAAAGCCAACGAAGTTGTTAAAAGCTGCTTCTCTATTCACAGTAAAATCAGCCTTTACATCTTGGGCTATACCTCTTAAATCAAGGACTTCTCCTTGTTGTTTTCCTTGGAGATTTGTACCCAATGGTAATGGGTCATTTGTAGATTTAATGTTGACTACCAAATCTTTGAAGTCAGTATTATTATTAGATCCATCTTTCCAAGCTAAGGAGAAACCATCAGTACCCAAATCTGTAATTTTTTGGCGGGAGAGGTCAGAGAAAAGTATGTCTGAAGTTGGGGTATTGCCATTTTGGACGCTATCAATTGTACCGTTTTTAACTAATAAGAATCTCAGATTATTACCAGATTCAAATTCTAGTATGCTTGTCAGGTTGTTGATATCAAATCCATTGGGAACATTAGCAAGAGTTGAGAAAATCACTTTTGATTTGTTCAAAGCTGCTTGAGTATAACCTGTTTCCCCTGGAGCAATGCCATTAATTTTACCTTGGGCATCGTCAACGGTAAATACAGCCAACTCATTGACTAGATTGGAATTACGTCCCGCAAGGGTAACTTGAAGTTTTGGGTTGCCAGAACCACTAAAAATAGTGAAGATATCATCAGCAGTTTTTGCGAGTGTGGGTGTTGCCAAAGCTGCATTTAAGGTGATAGAGGCTTGGTCATCTTCGTTGGGGTTATTATTATTAGGTGTGGAATCAGGATCGGTTTCATCAACTGCAATCACTTCAGCAGTAATGATGATAGGTTGTACTGAGTTGACAGTTGCTACCATGATCATTTGTACGGTGCTGTTAGGCGCGATATTTCCAACATTCCAGATTCCTGTATTGGGGTCGTAGCTTCCTACTGTGGGAGTGGCTGAAACAAAATCTAATGTTGTTGGTAATATATTCTGTACTTTGATGGCGGTAGCTGTACCAGGTCCTTTATCTGTAAGTTGCAGTGTTAAGGTAATTTTGTCGCCAACATTAGGGTTAGGATTGTCAATGGTTTGAGTCAACTCTAGATCGGCATTAGGGGAGACGATGGAATTAACTTTGTTTATACTCTCAAGAGAATTGTTAGCAGAATTGTAATCTAAGGCATCAGATGTGATACTGGTTTTGCCTAGAAGATTACCCGCAATGAAGGTTTTGCCTGTGAGATTAACAGTTACACTTTTCCCACTATCGAGATTTCCTAAATTAGCTGTCACGACACCATTATTTTGAGTAACTGGTTGGAAATTGGTAGTGGTTGCGGAAAGAAAACTTACTCCTGACGGCAAATTTTCTGTGAGAATGACATTGTTGGCTGTATCGGGACCATTATTGGTGACAGTTAAGCTATAGATGTATTGCTGTCCTAAATCTACTGCTCCTGAGATATCAGTTCGGGTTACTGAAAGGTCAGAACCTACTGGAGTGGTAGGTGTGATTGATAGATTGTAGTTGGTGTCACCATCATATTGATATACTCGAACTAAGTAATTTCCTGCGGCTAAGGCACTAACATGAATAAATTCAGCATCAGAGCCTTGCAATTCAGACATACTGATGATTTCATTAGAGTCAATTACTCCATTATTGTTGGTGTCTTGTGCAAGTTCTACATCTGCATCTCCCGATAGTCCATTGAGTTCTATTTTTAATCCCTTAACATCACCAAGCGTAAACTGATAAAAATCCTCTGGATCGACATTACCGACAAAATCGCTGAAGCTAGCTACTGCATTCAGGGAGCCAATATCAAAGGCGGTGCTTGGTGTATTTCCTGCTTTGTCTGGTGGAATATTTGCTGGGGGTGCAGATAGTTTAAGGTCATAGTTTGTATTACCGCTATTGACTCCCAGATGTAAAATGTATTCACCCGCTGCTAATCCTGTACGGCTTATGCCTTCACTGGTATCTCCTTTTTCGTCAGATGATGCAATGGTTTCATCAAAGTCTAGAATGCCGTCATTATTTTTATCCTGTCCAAGTTCGGCAAATAAATCACCATTTGACAAACCAGTGACCTCAATGCTCAAATCGCTGGTAGAGGATAGAGTGAATCGGTAGTAATCATTGCTATCAACTTGACCGATAAAATCGGATAGCTGAACGTTATTACCAATAACTCCTAAATCTTTGGCAGTATTTACTGTGTTTCCTGCATTATCAGTTGGAACTGGCAGAGGTGGAACAGATAAGTTTAGGTTGTAGTTTGTATCTCCACTTTTTTGAATAACACGGACGTAATAAATATTTGGACTCAAATCAGTTATATTTATCGTTTCGTCGCTATTACCACTCTCTTCAGAACTAGCAACTACCTCATAATCTTGCCGAATATTATCCCCATTAAAATCCTGAATTAGCTCTACATCAACATCAGCACTCAGTCCGTTAAGAAGTAAGCTAAAATCTCGATAAGTGAAGAAATATACTTCGTCCTCTTCTATTGGATTTCCCAATGTGAAACGATAGTAAATTTCTGGATTGGCACTGCTAATTGCCCCAGTCAAATCGACATTGCCTTCAAGCTGACCCAATTCAATAGCATTACTAAAATTGTTATTAACGCTAGAGATTAAAACATTGGTCAAGGGAGAGATTGCCGTGGTGGTATTATTGGCAAGATCAAGCTTAGGTGAAAAGGTTTCAATATTTGAGCTTTGTAAATTAAATCCCGTAGCATTAGCTCCTAATGCTGGAGTTGTGATCTCAAAATGTATGTGTCCATTATGACCCGAATAAAATCCTACAACTCCACCCCAAGTTCGAGGATCGTTGTACAAGACTCTTCCTACTAAGCCAGTATTCTGAAAACTTTGAATTAGAGTTTGTATATCATTTAAATTGTAACCAATATTAGTATTATCTTGAAGAAAGCCACTAATACCATTCAATATTTGCTGATTGTTAAAAGCCTGACTTCCTCTAACTGCATTTACTAAATTCTGAGGAGTAGAAGCAGCAGCTTGATACGTTCCATTAGGATTTCTGATAATAATTTGGTTATTGGATGCGGCTACATACCAAACATTATTAATTCTTGTCTCACGGAAAAAGTTTGCGCCAGGATGGTATCCCTCCTGTGGTCTTGTATCAATATCAACGCCTCTACCTCCATCATGACTGGTACTGGGGTCTCCCGAACCATTACTTCCGGTAACTCCAGTTGAGTTGATATTTATGCCTAAAGCATTCGTTGCACCTTGAATCGCAGAGGCAGAAGAGTTAATCCCAAATCTTCTTTGTGTATCTACAAATGTGAAATTTTGAATGCCGTTTAAATTCGTCCATTTAGGAACATTGCTTGAGTTTATTTCTGATTCTTTCAATGTCGAAGGGTGATTTGTAACCCGACCTCTTCCTCCACTAGCATACGAACCTAGAGGACGCTGACTGGTAGCAATATTAAACAACTGGATTGCCCAAGACAAATCATTATCATTCCCATCCACCACTAAATTATTGCCAGATTGTGGTGGGAATCCTAAATAAGCGAGTCTTTGTTCTTGACGATAAATAGCTAACTTTTTAGTTCCGGTTTCTACCTTATTATCACCAGTTGTAGAAAAACCATCTGTGATATTAAACTTCACAGGAATTTCAATCTTCCCATTAGTTAAAGTTAATGTACTCTGACCAATTCCAACATCATTTCTGGCTTGACCAAATTGAAGGGGAGTTCCAGTTACTTTAGGGACAAAATAGAATATTCCTTTCTGTAAGTTACTAGCATAATCATCAATATTGGTAGCGACACTCCCTCTATCATCAGTGCTTGTTGTGTTTTTTAACCCAAAGCTATTAGGATCTAAATCTAAATCTGAAAGTAAAACCCCAAGTTTTTTTAACTCCTCACCTATATCAACCTTGATAACATCTCCCAAAAGACCATTGACAGTTATTTCAAGAGGAGATGTTGCCACACTAAAATTCCAGGCAGTACCCGCATTAGGTGAAGTAACTTTTATTTCTAATTCATTGGAACTATTTTTTCCGATAATTGTTTTGCCGCTTTTTCCTCCAGGTTGAAGACCTACATCTCCTACAATTCTGTTACCTTCATACAAAATTTGAAACTCATCGGGAATTCCATAGTTTTCCCATGAAAATGTAACTAAGTTGAGATCAGATTGTAAACTAAGCGGATAAATAGATGGAGTTGATCGTTGTCCCCCGCTGTCGGAAACACTTGCTTTTTCAATGTGAATTACTTGCCCATCTAAAGTAATAGTTGTATGATCATCCTTATCCTTCAACTGCTGTAACTGCTCAGGCTCAAATATCTTACTTTGAACAACACCTGAAAAGATCGCTCCTTCATCACCAGAAGCATCTAAAATGTTTATTTTTGCATCTACAGCATGACCAATTTCTTCCAATAATAGTGAAGTAATAGAAGCTATGTTGTTTGAATTTTGGTTGAGATAATCTTGAGATAAATAGATAGTATTAGTGGCTTGAGCATAAGCTCCAATTGCTCCACAAAGTTCAGCCCCAGAAAGAATTTGAATATTGGGAATTACGCTAAAATCTTGATTTTGCCAAGCAATTTGAAAACTATTTGAATCAACTGCAACACCAAAAGCCAATTGCATTTTAGTTTGAAAATCTGGACTATTGGCAAAACTATATAATTGATTCTTTGCTAATTCTAATGCTGATGTTATGATTGATTGATCTTTATCATCGTGTAATAACAAACCGTAATTTTCAGACATTGTATTACCTCACTGGTTTTAGATATATTGATTGCTAGTGAAATTACCCTAAAAATAGGATTAGTTGTCAATTTTTGATACAAAAAATAGTAGCTAGAATAACTAGACTAAAATTCGCTGTATTCAATAACACAAAAGATCCAGTCCCTTTTATAACCCACTGACCTTTTTCCTTTTCTTGATATGTAAATTCGGTTTTTACTCCTTGGGGACCCACATAAATCTTTAGAGCTTGATTAGGAGCAAGTTTTTGGTTTACTCTTACCGTTTTAGAAAACTGACGCCCAATTTTAAAACCGGATTTTTTGGTTTACTCTTACCGTTTTAGAAAACTGACGCCCAATTTTAAAACCGGATTCCGTTTGAAGAAACTTCAAATCTACGGTACCATTCAGACTATATTCATTGGTATACGTTACAGTCTCTGAATATTCACAAGTTCCTCCTTCCACTTTACTCTTACAGACGTGCTTAAGTTCCCCACGACCTTGCAAGAATTGAGTTTTTCCTTTATTAACCCGTTTTTCAGTGCTATTTCTTTGCGAAATACGGTTAGACTGTGGGTTAGCTTTAGAAGAGTTGACATTAACTAAAGTTAAACCAAAGACAGTAGATACAGTAATGGTAGAAACAGCGATCGCAGATGATATGATCTTATTCATGTCAATTCCTCTGTTTAAATAACGTACAAATCTTAATTTTCAGAGATGCCTATTTGATTATTTGATTTTGATAAATCCAGCGTTTTCAATCAGTTCTTGACCCTGATCTGTTAATAACCAACCTGCATAAGCTTTTCCAGCTTGTTCTTCTGATTGACCGTTTTGTTTTATAATCACAAACAAATTGCGGGTGATGGGATAATTTCCATTTCGGAAATCGTCATAGTTAAGTTTGTTACGCCTCTGGGGACATTTGGGTTTTGGTATTACGGGTAATTTATATGGTGGTACCAATGAGGTCTTTATCTGTCCAATTGGCAGGGATTTAATAGTACATTGACTGACAATCTCTGAAGCGGAAGCGTAGTAAATTCCGCCAGGATTACTGGCTATTTCTCTGATGGCTTCCGTAGTTGTACCAATGTAACGAACGTTGTTACCAAATTTATCTTTGTTAAGAACATATTCAATAAAAAAATCTGCCGTACCACTAGCCTCTTGATCACGAGATAAGGGGACAATAGGTAAATCTGGACCACCTAATTCTTTCCAGTTGCTAATCCTACCAGTATAAATATCTTTGAGTTGGGTAATGGTTAATCCAGGAATATTTAAGTTATCATTGACTCCGACCGCAATGGCATCAATTGCTACGGAAATTGCTTTTAAACTAAAACCTTTTTGTTTAGCTTGGATGTTTTCCTCTCGTCTGAAAGAACGAGAAGATTGAATAAAAGCCATTTGATCGTCTATCAGCATTTTAATCCCAGTTACGGAACCTGGGTCACTAGAAGGTGGTTGTATGTAGCGTAAAACAAACTGAGGACAAACTCTTTGCAGTACAGAATCTACTTTTAGGCGAATAGGAGCCCAGCTTGTACTACCACCATAATTAAAAATCCCTTGGGGAATATTGGAGACATCACAATTGTTTTTATGAACAACATTAAACGGTTCTTGAAATTTAGGTAACGGTTTTGCTTGGGACGGTAGTATATTGACATCTAATGTACCCAACAAAATACTAGATACGGTAATGGCAGAAACAGCGATCGCAGATGATATGATCTTATTCATGTCAATTCCCCCGTTTAAATAACGTACAAATTGTTATTGGGAGTAAATGTAGATAAATATGAAATTCACTACCCAACACACAATAAATTACAATAGTTTTCAAACATACTGACTTTAATACGCCCAAAAGAGGATGTCAAGACCTCAAAAGTATGTAAAAACGTGAAAAAGTCTCTAAAAGTAATATTCTGTCACCCATAAAAATCTTTACAAACGCTATTAGTCAAAAATTTATCTCTTACACCAAACCCGCGAAGGCGGGTTTTGTCTGTGTAGCCGTGACTTCCAGTCGCCAGGCTAACAAGTTTCCAACCAGCGCAGATGGGTTTTGTCTGTGTAGTCTCCCCAGAAGATGTATTAAAAGCATGATAGAATATCAAAAAGTCTTGACTTGAAGGGGGGGAGTAGTGTTAAATATTGAACAGATAATTGAAATTGCAGATAACCAAGTCTTTGAGCATCAAGGACAGCATCTCAATGATTTACAAAGAGCTATCCTGGAAGGGACACTACAGGGTAGAACTTACGCAGATATCGCCAAAGAACAGCACCACAGCGAAAAATATATCAAGGATAGCGCCAGTAAACTGTGGAAATCCTTATCTCAAGCAGTTGGGAAAAAAGTTAATAAATTTAACGTCAAGTCAACTTTAGGTAGATGTACTTTCTCTTCAAAAGGTAGATGTAGTTTCTCTTCAACTAATATTTTCACAATCAATAGTGGTAATCTATTTAAAGAATCTGCACCATCACCAGAAAATCATGAAATTATCCATAAACAAGAACAGATAACCTCTCATCTAGATTTAAAAGATGCACCTGAAATCGGTGATTTTTATGGACGCAAAGTAGAATTATCATTACTACAACAAAAAATCCTCCAAGGAAAATGTAATTTAATAACCTTACTGGGTATTAAAGGTATTGGAAAAACTGCTTTAGCTTTAAAATTAGTTGATCATATCAAAGAAAATTTTGAGTTCGTTATTTATAAAAGTTTAAAATCTCTACCCAGTTTAACACAACTAATCACAGAGACAATTTACCCTCATGATCAGCTTATTCCAGATAATTCACCTCATCAACTTTCACAATTTAAAAAAGCCATAGAAAAACACTCTTATCTGATTATCATTGACGATGTTAACTATATTTTTTCAAAGCATCAAGTATCAGGTAAATATCAACCAGGATATGAAGCATACGGGAATCTATTTAAATTATTATCAACAACCAAACATCGAAGTTGTCTAATTATTAATAGTAGTGAGGAAATTCGTGAATTATCGCTCCCTAGATCCCCGACTTCTTTGAGAAGTCGGGGATCTAAATGGGATCTAAATTAAATTGTATCTGGATCAATATTTAATTCTCGCAACTTTGCTGCTAACCGTTGAGCTTTTTCATCAAACATTGTTGCTCTTTGAGCTTCAATTGCTGCTCTTTGTGCTTCAAATTCTGCACTTTCTTCCGGTGTGGGAACTAAAACTCCATCTGGTGTAAAATACCTTAATAAACCCTGAACAATTCCTAAATATAAACCCAGTTCTTGACTCCATAAATGTCCCTTTTCATTCGGTTCTACAACTTGATATTTACCATGTATTAAATAAAAACCTGCAAATTCTAAAGTATAGGGATCAAACCAAAAATACTCAGGTGTGCGGAAAATATCTTGATAAAGTTCTTTTTTAGTTTCTCTGTCAGTTTTCGCTGTAGTTGGTGAAATAATTTCCACAATCAGGTTAGGATATTTACCATTTTCTTCCCACACCACCCAACTTTTTCTAGTTTTTCTTTCTGTTGCTAACACCACGAAAAAATCTGGACCTCTAACATCTTTTGATTTCTTTTGATGGGGACTATAGTAAATACTGAGATTTCCGACAGCATAAAAATCATTTCTCTCTTTCCACAACCATTTGAGAGATTTTATTAAGAGCATTATTTGTTCGAGATGCAGTTCTGTTTCCACGGGAGGTTCATCACTATATAAGTCACTGGGTGGGAAAATTATCTCTTCTGATATATCTTCTAAGGTGTTAGATGGGGATTCTGGCGCTTGAGTAATCATCATGATATGATATCAAGTAGTTATTTGTTGATTATAACATGACTCTGAAAATGTTAAGTTATACCTACACAACACCAAAAACATTTCTAATTATGTTTATGAAAATGTTACGATATCACTGGTAGTAGAGGAGGAAAACAAATGAAAAAAGCATTGATGATCAAAATACTCATTTCATCCCTAACTTGCTTAAATATATTTACTCCTCATCAGGTTGCGGCTCAACTTTTACCACAACCTTGGGTGACGGTGGGAAGTAAAGATAGTGAAGTTACTTATGGTGCGGGTGTTAAGGTTTTAGGTTTTGGTGTTGAAGTAGGAACGGGTCCTCAAGGTGCTATGGGAGCAGATTTTTTAAAATTCTTGAGTTTACCATTTATTTCACCTTATGTCGGAATTGGTTGGTATTCGGAAGATGAAGGAGTGGCTGTTTCTGGTGGTGTACAAGTAGTCACTAGCGATCATGTTTTTGTGGGTGCTGGTTACAATTCTGTGCGAGGAGTTAATGGTCAAATCGGTGTGAAATTTTAGTGAATATTTGGATTTTTTAATTCTTTTTTTCAATTCCCTTGTCGTCCGTTAAGCCTTCTATTTCTTCTTCAGTAAAAATAGGAGGCCATAATTCAGAAACAGCTAATTCCCAACCCGGAAAAAGTTCTGGTAAAGTTAAAATATCGCCATTATGAAAAACTATTGGTTCACCTTGAGAACGATAAACTGTTACTGTTTCTTCATCAGGATCAATTAAAATTCCAATAATTGCACCTAATTTGATCAAGTTGAGAATCTTATTTTTTAATGTTTTAATTCTATCACTTTGAGATTTAATTTCTACTACTAAATCTGGTACAAGTTCGCCAAAATAGCGGGGACTTTGACGCAGACGTACAGCCCGAACAAAAGAAACATCCGGTGCGGTGAGGTTGCTATCAGGTAAAATAAAACCACCAGCAGAATCAAATACTCTTCCTAAGCGACGAGGATTTACCCAAGCGAAGAGAAAAGCAATTAAACGACTGCTAATTTCACTAGATACAATATCTGATGGACCCACAATAGAAATTCTCCCGTTTGTTAATTCAACATCGTAATCTAAACCAGCTTCACTAAAAGCAGTTTGAACTTGTTCTACATCTTTCAGGGTCATGATTGACATAAATTTATGCTCCTTGTTATAAATGTCAGTTATTAATATTTTAAACCATTTGTCAGAATCAGGATATCCAGGATTTTAGGATTTACAGGATGTAATTGATTATTTTTTTGATTTTTTCAAATTATGTTGGGTTGCGCTGTTGCTTAACCCAACCTACCGACTAAAAATTTTATCCTTTGTGCTTTCAACGCTCGTTTGTTAAAATCAGGACTTACGCAAAATATCTCTCAAACCCTCATTTCTCTGTGTTCTCTGTTGTTATGGATATTAATACTAAAAAACACCTAAAACACCTGATATAACTAGGTTTTGCTAAAAAAGAATCAAAAATTTAATAAGAATATGATTTCTGATTATTGAATCCCTTACTATGTAAGGACTTAACCTGATATCAAGTATTAATTTTCTCTAACTAGTCTAGGAGAGCCATTTAGTCTAGAAAATCAAAGCAAAAAAAGTTATTCAATTTTACCAAACCACCAAACATCAAAAATTAATAACTTAATAAAACCTGGAAAAGTCACCCTTTCACCACTTGCAGTTATCCATAAACAATGTTATAATAGAACATAATAAAATCAATTTAGGCTAAAAACTGAAATATCAAAATTGCCCAACTAAAAAACCTCCCAAAAAACCTTAAACTAACGCACCTTTCCAGCAACATAATCAAGTTCGGAGTAATCCCAAGAGTGCATTTGACGGAAAGGAAGACCCATCTTTTGGAAGACATACTTCTCTTTCACACCGGAAGCAACTAAGTCTGGCTTCAATGCTTTGATGAATTCTTCAAATTCGTAAGCGGTAACGTCGTCATAAACGATAGTTCCGTTTTCGATGTAGTGAGTAGTCCGTTTATAGTCGTCACTGTGAGCGAACTCATAACCAGTACCAATCATCTTCATTCCCAAATCTTGGAAAGCGGGAACAACGTGACGGGGACGTAAACCACCAACCATCATTGCAACTGTCTTACCTTCCAAACGGGGGCGATATTGCTTAACGATCGCATCCATAGTAGGTTGGTACTTAGCAATTACTTTCTCAGCATTTGCTTGAATTTTGGCATCAAACTTAGAGGCGATTTCACGTAAAGATGCAGCAATCTTGGTAGGACCAAAGAAATTATATTCTAACCAGGGAAGATAAATCGGCAGTTGCTATAACCCTTTCACAGCGATAGTTTTGATTTGCAGATATTTTTGTGGCTTACTTTTAGCTTAAAACTTGATTATTTTTTATCAAAAACCATGATTTCATCAGCATTGCATCAATCCACGTCGCGGCTTAATTTGCTTACAGAAGCCAAAGAATTGTTACAACAGTTAAAAAACATATTCATCCGTAACATCTTTTATGTTTCCGAGTAAAATTTGACAGCATAGATAATTTTCAAAAATTGAATGTAGTAAAACATTGTCTGATGGTAGCCAGATTTGAAGAAAATATCAAGGTCTTGTCCAAACAGGAAGATGTAGTGGTGGTCAAGCTAAATGAGATAATTTCCGAGTCACGGCAAACAGATAATAAAGATGGCGGAACTGGAAATGTGGTAGTTACTATTTTACGTTGGTCACTGTTCCCGGAGTGCGATCGCTTTTTTCATTCTCATTAAGCATCTGTACTATTGAGAATCAAAAACAACAACTCAAAACCCACAGACAGCCCATGTTCGACATCCTACAGCGATTTCCAATCATATAAGGTACATCTTAGCCCCCTCATCGCTTGCGGGGAGGGGGTTGGGGGTGGGGTTCTTGTTCCGGGTTTGATGACAATTTGCTGTAACATTATTGCAATGCCTCCTACCAGAAATAAAAGTTTCCAAATTGCGCCACGATACAGCGTTATATCCTTGGGCAAATCACGAGGTTGATGAAAGATGGGATCATCCACTCCGTATTCACTTGTGATTTTTTGAGTTAATGGGGACTCAACAACTCAGACACTTGACGACGTGCCAACGTCAACTTATAGAACTCAATCTCAGCCCTCAACCGCGCGTTTTCCTCTCTCAAAGCCTCAATATCATCTTGCTTATTAACAGCCATCTTGATCACCTTTTTGCGATTATCAAGACTAAACCACTTCTGATAAATCTCAGTGTGAATCTCCACTGAATGCCCCAAATTATCAGCAGCCGCTTTAATAGGAACTCCCATAATATGCGCCCTAATCGCCCAAGCATGGCGTAAATCATAGGGAGTAAATGGAATAGTTACCCGCCTAAACCACGATGAACAATTAACTCGAATAGTATTAATATCTGAAAAACTGCTTCTATCATCAGTTTGATTTTTCAGTAGTCGCAAAAACTCAGGATTCTTTAAATCAAATAATTCCACCCAGTCAGGATGTAGGGGTAAAGCTTCTCTATATCCTGTCTTAGTGTCTGGGTGAACCTTCCAAGTATTATCTTTATTTTCGGAACTCAACCACCAATCAATATTAGGGTTTACAAATAATTCTCTAGGACGTAACCCGTATGTAGCAAGCATTCCATACACCCACTGCCACATCTTCCAGCTATCCAAACAACTTTTCTTAATAGATGGTTTTCGAGATTGGGAGTAGTTTAAAAAATTCTGAAAAAACTTAACCACATCCTCATCACTGGGAATATCCCTAGCTTGAGGTTGTGGTTTTTTAATTTTGATGTTTTCTAGACTGAACGTAGTTAAATTTAAAGTATTCCTGAAAACCTTCAGGGTTTTAACAGCATTTTGTTTAGCGTGTTCATTCTGTAAATTTGTAATTACTAAATCTATGGATGCTTGGTCAAGTGCGGTATCTAGTCCAACGTAGCGTTTCAGGTAGTCCAGATAGTAAGAAAATGTGTGTTTGCTTTTTTCTGTCAACTTGTGAGTTCTAAAATATTGTGTTTCAAAATCCTTGAGAGTTTCACCAACAGTTTTGAGATTTTCAGATTTTGACAACTTACCTAAATATTTATCAGTCCACTCAAAGGTTTTTCTGGCGATCGCCTTTCCTAATTCCTGCGCTTCCTCTTCGGCAGTCCGTAAACCATCCAAATTAGCGGGGATACTCAGGGAAATTTTGTACTGCTTGTATCCAGTCCCCTTGGTATCTCTGTCACCGGGCTTGATTGGTAAAGATGCCTGGAGTTGAATAGTTCCGTTACTCACCACCAAACCAACTTTTACCTTCCCTGCCTTGAGCCGGGACTTAACTTTTACCAATTCTTGTTCAAACTTTTTCTCAAGGTGTTGGCGTGTTGCTGACATCTGCTTAATGTTTCCTCTATAAGAGCCATCAGTAGATGCAGGTGGGGTGTAGTCCTCAAAAATGCCCTGATCAGAGATTTCCATCGTGTCTTAAATTTGGCTTAAAATTTGCCCCAATTCTGTCAGTTAAAAACATTGTTTAATTTAAGCAAAGTTATAGCTGGACTAAATTGGGGTTGATAGCCAAATTAAATCATAGTTTGGACAGGGAATACCATAGGCTTCTTCCATGTGACGGCTGATGTAGTTCATCGAGCGGTAACAGTGGATGAGGTTCATCTTCACATTTGGTGTCATCAACATTTCGTTGATTGTACCGTCACCAGACCATTGAGCCACAACGCGCAAACCGATTTCTTCTAAAAGGATACGGCTGGCCCAAGCGTCACCACCGATGTTGTAGTCACCAATAATGGCTACGTCATAAGGAGTGCCTTCAAATTTCAATGTACCGTCTTTCTTGCCTTGATCTGCTTTGGGGAATACCCAGTCACGAATCATGTCGTTAGCGATGTGGTGTCCTAAGGACTGAGACACACCACGGAAACCTTCGCAACGGACAGGAATAACTGGCTTACCGATGGTTTTGGATGTCTTTCTAGCTACTGCTTCGATGTCATCCCCAATCAAACCGATAGGACATTCAGATTGAATAGAAACCCCACGATTTAAGGGGAATAATACATCTAATTCTTCAATTAATTTAGTCAGTTTCTTGTCACCACCAAACACGATATCGCGTTCTTGGAAGTCGGAGGTGAAGTGCATAGTACCGAAGGTATCAACACCTGTTGTACCTAAGTAGTAGTTACGACGACCAGACCAAGACCAGTAACCGCAACCAACAGGACCGTGACTGATGTGGATCATGTCCTTGATAGGACCCCAAACCACACCTTTAGAACCTGCGTAAGCACAACCACGAGCGGTCATTACACCGGGTAAGGATTTGATGTTAGATTTAACACCACAATCAGCCTTACCTTCTTCAAATACGTTTAAATGCTTTTCACGCTTCTTAGCAGCTTTTTCGGGGTAAGCTTTGAGAACTTCTTTAACTAGTTCTTTTCTTTGTTCAACAATCTTCTTGTCATCTGGAGGAGTCATTTTTAGTCTCTCTTGCTCCTAAAGGAACGGAATTAGGGATGAGGTGTTTGGGGACATGAAGTCCCCTGTAGCGATAGGGGAAATGTTGGTCAAAGGTGAGAGCTTTTGATGTGCTGCTCTCTGCCTTTTTCCTGGTGCGAGAAAATTCTTTCTTGGCAGCGAATTATACTGAATTATGCTTTAGCAATCAATTTTGCAGCATTTTCTTCGCTTTCAAGAATACCGAACTCAATCAACAATTCTTCCAACTCTTCCATTTCGATAGGTGTAGGGATGGTGAGGTTGGTGTTGTTGATGATTTTCTTAGCCAGTGCGCGGTATTCGTTAGCTTGTTTGCTTTCGGGTGCATACTCGTTCACTGTCATCCGACGTAATTCAGCGTGTTGAACTATGTTGTCGCGGGGAACGTAGTGAATCATTTGAGTGTTCAAACGTGCAGCCAAGGTTTCGATCAATTCGATTTCTCGGTCTGTGTTACGGCTGTTACAGATCAAACCACCTAAACGAACTCCACCGGAGTGAGCATATTTAAGTACACCACGAGCAATGTTGTTTGCAGCGTACATCGCCATCATTTCACCTGATGTAACGATGTAGATTTCTTGTGCTTTACCTTCACGGATAGGCATAGCAAAACCACCGCATACAACGTCACCCAATACGTCGTAAGATACGAAATCTAAGTCTGTGTAAGCACCGTTTTCTTCTAGGAAGTTAATAGCGGTGATAATACCACGACCGGCGCAACCTACACCGGGTTCTGGACCACCGGATTCCACGCATTTAACGTCGCGGAAACCTTTGAGCATTACTTCATGAAGTTCTAGGTCTTCAACAGATCCTCTTTCAGCAGCCAAGTGAAGAACGGTGGTTTGAGCCTTAGAGTGAAGCATCAAACGGGTAGAGTTATATTAATAATGTGGGCAGTATGAAGAATAATCATGAAAGCAGGTTATGTGAGGGTTTCCACCCGTGAACAGGATGAAGGTAATGCTTTGGAACAACAAACAGCACGAGTAGAAAGGGCAGGTGCTATTGTCATCTTCTCGGATGTTGAGTCCGGGCGCAGCGATCAGAGGAAAGAATTTAATAAAATGATTGCTCAGTGCAAACAGGGCAAGATCACCGAAGTCATCTGCACGAGAATTGACCGACTAGGACGCAGCGTGGTGGGGATTCACAAAGCGATCGCTATCTTTGAGGAGTATAAGGTCAAACTCACGGTTTTGGATGCCCCCGTTGACCCATCTTCCCCCTTTGGGTGGTTTTCTGTGAATCAGATGGCTGGATTGGCGGAATTTGAATCTAGGCTACTTGCGAATCGCATCAAAAATGGCATGAACTTTTTTCGGGAGCAGAAAAAGGCTTCTCCCCGTCCACCTTTTGGCTATTGTCGTGTGGCTGAAAAGTATGCTCCTGATTTATCTGAGATGAATGGAATTACTAAATGGGCGATCGCTCACAAGATGATTGAATATTTCCTTGGTGATGGGGCTACATTGAGGAGTACGGCCCAATATTTACTGCAAACTTATCATCTCAAGTGGACTGCGGCCGGACTGCGTTACTGGCTTTTAAACCCCGTACTCAGGGGCTGTACCGCCTATAATATCAAAGGCAATTTAAACCAACCTGAAAACTGGGATATTCATGAAGATACTCACCAACCCTTAATTAGTGAAAATATATTCAAACGCATAGTTGGAAAACTTGAGGAGAATAAATCTAAATACAGCTACGGTAGGGACAAAAAGGAAACAGAGATTTTCCCACTAGCGGGGCAGATTATTTGCGCTGAGTGCGGTTACAAATGCTTTTGTAAGAAACGAAACTCGACATATAGAGTCCGCTGCAAAAAACATGAAAATATGGGAAATGATTTCTGTGGCAATAAAATTAGTACCTATCTACCAAATATTATTTTGGCGGTAGATCAAACCTTAGTAGATCGCCACAGGGAAATTCAGGAATATGCAATTACAAATTCAAATATTGAGGCAGAAGATAGCCCGGAATTGACTGCTAGGAAGGAGCAACTAAAAGCACTGAGACTTTTACCTAAAAACCCCATAATTCAAGATGCCATTGACCAAACAATTTTAGAGATCAATAAAATCAAACAAAAAGAAACCGTAGTTAACAAAATCAACAGGGAACTATTTGATATTCTTTCGTTTTGTTGTAGCAATATTAATTTTTGGGATGAAACACCCTGGGCTGATAAATCTTTAATATATAAAGAATTAATTGATTACGTAAAAGTTGCCAATGGTGAAATCAAAGAAGTCAAGCTACGGGTTTAAGCAGTCCTTGAAGTTCTACTTCAAATTCTTCCTCTGATAATAACATTAATCTCTTTCTGGTATAAGGATCTAAATACCGAATCCTATACCATTTTTTAGAGACACGAATCAATACTTGAGTCGCTGTTTCCTGCATATCATAATAGGTGAAGTCCTATAGCTACTTTAGCTATTTTTTGATATTTTTGTCTGTTGATAATGAACAGATTTGTTCCTAAACTAATAGGAAAAACCTGATTTTTATATAAACGTTATCATGTTTAACTTTAACTTCATAGCTTTGAAGTGAAATATCTAGGACTGTTAAACATTCACCTGTATTTAAATCATATTTAAATTCATGGGCCGAACAAGTAATAACTCCTTTTTCTACCCTACCTTTATCTAAAGGAAATCCCAAATGGGAACAACGATTCTGATAACAGCTAATATGATCATCTTGTTTATACAGAATCACGTCATGATTATTAACTCTAACTGCTAAAATCCGATTTTCAATTATTTCATCTAATGTGGCCACTTTTACCCAATAAAAATCTAAAGAATTAGCATTATCATTAGTAGAAGTAGGGGAATTATGATTAACAGCAACTACCTTTGTAATTTCTGGACAATGTTTTTTAATTGCTTGTTCTACTCCTTGAGTTAAAGTGAGAGTAGAAGTAGTGCAATTACTACAACTACCAATTAATTTAACTTCAACTGTATCCGGTAGTTTAATTGCTACTAATTCTACATCTCCTTGATGACTTTGTAAACTGGGACGAACTTCTGCTAATGCTGTTTGGATACGTTCTGATAATGGCGGTTTAACTAAATTGTGATATAAGAAAACTGCATAGACAATTTCATCATCTACGGCTTGACGCAAAGCTGATATATTATCTTGTTTAAGACTTTTAATTAAGTTAGTTAGTGCTGCTTTATGTAGAGATTCAATTGCTCTTTGTAACCCCACAGCTACACAACGTTGACTTTCATCCCAGTTAGCAATAATCGCTTCAAAACGATTGATATCTGTAATCAATTCTTCAAGATTATTCATTATTTTTATGGATTTACCTGGGGTTAATTGGTTATTTTGAAATTAGTTTAGGGCGCAGGCCCCGCGCCCCTACGGATTTACTTAGAGAGATTGTTAAAACCTCATTTCATTTTAAAATCTTGCAAGAGAAAGGGCATAATTGCACCTGTCGTTAAACTAGCTACACTAATGGGAATACAGAGGGGAATTGATGCTTGTGCTAATAATACTAATATAGCCGTGCCAATACTACTAGCAATTATGGTTTGACGCAGAAAATATATGGGGTCACGGAATAGTTTACCCTTGAGAAATAATTTAACGGAAAACCAACTTAATTCTAACATATATGCTCCTAATGATTAGCTAATAAGTTTAGGATAAATAACCCTAAAATTACCGCAGGAATTACTCCTGCTGGTGCAAATAAACTACCAATTGTGGCTGCAAATTGATATCCTATATCTTTACCCGCAAGGATAATTCCGCCAATTGCACCACCAATCATTGATAAAATTGCGGCGATGATTAACCAAGTAAATTCTGTGGTAAAATCTAATTCTGTATTTAAACTATGCAAAAATTTGACCACTCCCGGATCATTAACTAAATCAAACATGATTATTCTCCTATTTTGGGTCTAATTTAAGGCAAATGCTTGAATTTCCGCGGTTAAATCTTGTAGGGCTTTAGCTACTATTTCGGCTTGTTGTAATTGCTTATGTTCTGTAAATATTCGCCAAGCTTCTTGATAGTATTCTTCTGCTTTTAAGAGATTTTGAGGATTTCCTAATTCTGGTTTTTCGAGGTTGTCGGGTAAGTTGAAGAGAAGGTTAGCTTTGTTAGAAATTGTATTAGCATATTCTAAGGGTGTATCTTGAAGATTACGCACTTTTAAAGCTTCATCATAAGCTAAAACAGCGCGTAAATTATTTTCCACAGGATGGGAACTCACTAAATATTGTAAGGCATTTCCTAAATTATTTTGCAACATTGCATATTCTTTAGGATGGTCAATTATGTTAATATGTTTGAGGGCGATTTCAAAGGACTGGACTGCTAAACCTTGACGCAAAGATTCTTGTGCCGATGACATGGGCATGGAAAGATAGGCGATCGCTATGTTATTATACAAAATCGCATATTCCTGGGGGTAATCTTCCCAAGTAAACACCCGCAAAGCCTCATGATAAGCATGAATACTCTCAGTTATCCGCCCTAAATTTTCGGGAACAAGAGATTGTAAAACCAATCCCAAATTCATCTGCACTGCGGCTACCTCTGCCGCTGGGGCAAATTGTTGTAAAATGGGCAAAGCTTCCTCATAATCTGCCCGTGCTTGTTGCAAAAGTTGGGAATCACCATCAGGAATCATCTGTAATGTCCCTGCAATGCCCACTTTAGCCCGTGCTTTCAGTAAAAGATACTCCTCCCCACACATCTGATATGCACGCTCAAATAGCCCGATTGCATTGTGTAAATCTTGGGCTGTTTTCGGTTTTTTTTGAAACCCTGTGCCAATTTCTATCAGCATTTGGATTTTTTCTTCTGTTGTTACTGACTCCAAAGATATGGACGCAATAGCAGCTTTTACCGCTGAATCTGTCATACTAGATATCATAATTG
Organism: Aphanizomenon sp. CS-733/32; assembly: GCF_028330045.1. NCBI lineage: Bacteria > Bacillati > Cyanobacteriota > Cyanophyceae > Nostocales > Aphanizomenonaceae > Aphanizomenon > Aphanizomenon sp. CS-733/32. The sequence goes on along the minus strand of NZ_JAQMSE010000144.1, from coordinate 31,513 downwards.
GTTTGGGGAATGGGGTCATCAATACCCATACAATGGGATTATTAACTAAGCTAATTTACGCAGTTTTCAAATTTATATAGATTCCTGGATTTATTATAGTTTCATCACTAATTTTCAAAAGACAAGCAGTAGTATTCTGCACTTTTATGATCAATTTCTAAGCTCAAAGCAATAGCATCAATATCCCCCACTATAAAATATTTGTTTGATGAAAATCTAGAGTATATTTACCAATATTAAAATATTAGTCTCAGTTAAAAATAAGGGTTCTTCGGTACTTGTTATACTAACCCGATAAGTTGAGAATAGGGAATAGTTGTGGGTGCGGAAGTCGCAACAAGATACCGGGAATCAATATTCATAATATTTGTATTCTAAGAGGTTGTTTGAAAAGTATTAGATGAAACTAGTACCGCAAGGCGGAAGTCAAAAGTCAAAAGTCAAAAGTCAAAACGAAGACAGTATAGGCTTTTTAACGATTTAGAATGGTTGGTTTATTTACGCCGTGTTGTAAGCTGTTACGCAGCTAAATTTGATAACCATAATTTACTTGAACTTTGTAGTGCGGGCATCTTGCCCGCTAGAATTATACAAACTAAATGCACAACAGCTTACTAGTAATTTCCAAAAACCTAACCCCCCAGCCCCCCTTCCCTGCCAGGGAATGGGGGTTTTAAAGCCTCTCCCCGCCTCGGGGAGAGGTTTGGAGAGGGGTTTATTTATACATTAAAAACTTTTAAAACATCCTCTAAGTAGGTGAACATTAAAAATTATTGTTATGACAAGAGAACAGGGAAAAGGTTTTGGGTAAAAAATTTTCGGGTTACTTAGTCATCTTTAGACGCTATCTGCAAAGAAGCAAGGTACAGGTGAACCCTCTGGGTCTAAATAATGTCCATATTATTAAAACAGGTAGAGTCAGCTTTAGGATCGCAACCGACGATCATGATGCGTTGACCCATTTCAGCCATAGCGGCCAAAGTATTTTGAGAAGTGGTAGATTTACCGATACCGCCCTTGCCGTAGAAAGCTATCTGTCTAATTTTTTCTTCAGTCATTGTTCGTGTTTCCTAGAATTAGTTGATTGGTGGTTTTGTCTGTTGGTTCTCACGGCCAAAGTTCTACGGCGGTGAGCGTGTGTAGAACGTCGCTATTTATGGAGGCGATCGCTCTACGGAAAATCTAGTGGTGTTCATAGTAATTGGGTTGTAAGAATAATTGGTTAATGGGCGTTGAAACCCCGGGGCGTTGAAACCCCGGGGCGGGGAGACCCCGGGGCGGGGAGACCCCGGGGCGGGGAGACCCCGGGGCGGGGAGACCCCGCCCCTACACTGCTTCGACAATAATTTCTTTGCTGATGCGATCGCGTAATCTCGCTTCAATCGCAATCTTTAAAGTGGCTGTGCTGCTAGAACATGAACCGCAAGCACCTTTAAGAATGACTTTAATTTTATCGCCTTCGACATCATAAAGTTCCACATCTCCCCCGTCGGCGATTAAAACAGGTCGGACTTCTTCATCTAATACTTTTTGAATCAGAGCAATTTTTTGAACTGTAGTTAATGGTCTTTGTGGCTCTGAACTAGGAATTTCTGTTTTAGCTTTCGCCTTGTAGCTGTAGAGATTTTTGTTGGCGGCTTCCTGCTTTACTTCCCTTATTATATCATCAATCTTCGTTAAACAAGAACCGCATCCGCCACCAGCTTTTACATAATTTGTTACTTGCTCTGCACTGAAGAGATTGTTTTGTGCAACTGCTTTCTTGATCTTAGCATCAGTGATTCCGAAACAGCTACAGATGAGGACACCTTCTTCATCGTCATGTGCCTCTAGAGGAATGCCACGATAATTATAAATGGCAGCTTCTAAAGCCTCTTGACCCATAACAGAACAGTGCATTTTCGCTTCAGGTAAACCACCTAAATAATCAGCGATTTCCTTATTTGTCACTCCTAAAGCTTCATCTAAAGTCAAACCTTTGACCATTTCAGTTAAAGCGCTCGAAGATGCGATCGCACTTGTACAACCAAAAGTTTGAAACCGAGCATCGAGAATTTTATCTGTTGCTTCTTCAACTTTCAAATGTAATCTTAAAGCATCACCACAAGCAATACTTCCTACTTCACCAGTTGCCACCTTCACACCAGCTTCGCCAGTTTCTTCAATTGCCCCTTGGTTTTTAGGATCGTAAAATAACTCTAATACTTTATCAGTGTAGTCCCACATAGTTAATTTTAGATTTTGGATTTTAGATTTTGGATTGGTGATTTGTCATTAGTTAGTAGTAAATGAAAACTGACCACTGACTAATGACTAACTACTAATGACTACTGACCATTGACTGTTGTTTTAACCAATCAGCATGATCATTCTTGAAGGGAGATAAAGCCCGAAGACGGTCAACAATTTCCGGCATTACGGCGATTACTTGATCAATTTCCGCCTCAGTTGTGTAGCGAGAAAGACTGAAGCGAATCGAACCATGTAAAGTAGTATAGGGCAAACCCATAGCTCGTAAAACATGAGAAGGTTCTAGAGAACCAGAAGTACAAGCAGAACCAGAGGAAGCGCAAATACCGTACTTATTTAAAGAAAGCAAAATGGCTTCACCTTCAATATATTTAAAACCGATATTTGTAGTATTTGGTAATCTATTTCTAGCATCACCATTTACTTCACAATCAGGAATTTTGGATAAAAGAGACTGTTCCAAGCGATCGCGCAACTTTGTTAATCTCTGAGTTACTTCCTCTAAATGTAACAGTTCTAATTCCGCAGCTTTTCCTAAAGCAATAATTCCGGGAACGTTCTCTGTACCTCCTCTCCGTCCTCGTTCTTGGTGTCCACCAACTAATAGAGGACGGAAACGAACCCCACGTCTTACATACAAAGCACCAATACCTTTAGGAGCATGAATTTTGTGACCAGATATAGTTAACATATCTATGGTGCTGGTCTTCATATTCAAGGGTACTTTACCTACCGCTTGCACTGCATCAACGTGGAAGAGAGCGCCGTATTCCTTAACCATAGCACCAATTTCTTCAATTGGAAAGATAGTGCCGGTTTCATTATTGGCATACATTACTGTCACCAAAGCAGTGTTACCAGTTAGAGAAGCTTCTAACTCACTCAAATCTATTTGTCCCTTAGCATTTACTGACAAATAAGTAACTTGATAACCTTTAGATTCTAATTGTTTGCAGACATTTAAAACTGCCGGATGTTCTACTTGGGAAGTGATGATGTGACGTTTTTCGGGTTGAGCTAATAACGCCGCATGAATAGCCGCATTATCACCCTCAGTTCCGCAACTGGTAAAAACAATTTCTGATTCTTCTGCTCCCAGCAAAGCAGCAACTTGTTCTCTAGCTTTTTTTACAGCCTTACCAAGTTGTCCACCAAAAGTGTGCATACTAGAAGGATTAGCATAATAGTCCGTCAAATAAGGCATCATTGCCTCAACAACTTGAGGATCTATTTTAGTGGTGGCATTATTATCAAGATAGATACAATTATTTTGCATGATTTTCTCTATAAAAGTATAAAGTGATAAAGAAGGAGTCAGGAGTCAGGATTATGGCTAACGCCACGCTATCAGGAGTTGGAATAAAGATAAAGATAAATATTCCCTATTCCCTATTCCCTATTCCCTATTCCCTATTCCCTATTCCCTATTCCCTGTTAACTGTCACCTGTCCCCTGTCCCCTGTCACCTATATAATTGCTTCTCCTTGCTGCTTTTGCAACTGTTCGGAAAACTTCTGAGAATAGGACTTATACCAATTTTCCCAGTAGTCTTGTTTATTGGTTAACTTTGCTAAAACACGGTGGTAATTAGCAAACCAACTTTCCCAATAATCACTAGGTTGTTTAACGCAACCATCAACAGTAGGACAACTGGCTTTACATTGAGGTACAGTGTGAATACTACCAGCGCAATTTGTGCAAAGTTTAGAGTCAATCCAATAATTACCGTCAACTTCTTGAATTGCACCGGTAGGACAAACAGATAAACACAACTTGCAGGAAATACACTGGCTAGTAATTTCGTAAGCCATGATTATTTACCTTTGTGGGAATTGGTGAAGAGGTAATAGGTAATAGGTGGTTGGTGATTGGTGATTGGAACAATATTACCTATGACCCATGACCTATTACCAATTACCCATTAGCCTGAACATATTGCTCGTAAAATTCTAAAGCAACCTTTTCAATTACATCATAGGCTTCAACAGTTTTTATTCCTGCTGCTTCTAATTTTTCCTTGGGACAATTGCCTATTTTTGATACCAAGACTGCTTTACAATCTGCGATCGCCTTCATTATATTATCTGCGGTAGCTTCTTCGCTGTAACCACCTTGACAATATTGATCAATCTTGCGGTGACTAACAAAACGGACTTCATTTCCATCAACTTCATAGACTTGAAATTCCTTCGCGTGTCCGAAGTGTTGGTTAACTAATCCACCACCTTTTGTGGCTACTGCAACTAATATTTTAGGACTATTAGCAGATTTTTTGCCAGTTGATGCTTTATCTTTGGCAGCCTTAATTTCTTCTCTAAATTTCTCAATCCCTTCGTGAACTTCTTGACGGGTTTCAAAGTTATATTCTGGAGCCATTTCCATGAACTTATCTTTAGTAAATTCTTGGCTACGGTCTTCTCCTAATAATCCTACCGCATCGGCTCGACACTGGCGACAGTGGCGCATCATTTTCATGTTACCAGAGCAATTGTCTTGGACTTCTTTCAGTTCTTTTCCTGTTGGTCCACGTTGACCAGTTAAACCAAAATGAGTCCCATGTTCTGGCGCAGAAATCAGCGGCATAATATTATGCAAGAATGCGCCTCTCTCCCGAATAGCCTGATTAACTTCTACCAAATGTTGATCATTAATTCCGGGAATCATCACGGAATTAACTTTGCATAAGATATCAGCTTCTTTGAGAGCTTGCAATCCTTCCAACTGTTTTTCTAGGAGAATTTTTGCTCCTTCTACCCCTCTGTAACGTTTGCGTTTATAGTGAACCCAAGAATAGATTTGTGCGCCTATTTCGGGGTCAATGGTATTAAGGGTAATAGTAACGTGATCTATATTTAATTGTTTGATGCGATCAATATGTTCTGTCAGCATCAAACCGTTTGTGGATAAGCACAATTTAATATCTGGTGCTTTGTCTGCAATTAATTCAAAAGTCCGAAAAGTTTTTTCTGGATTAGCTAAAGGATCACCAGGTCCAGCAATTCCCAACACAGTCATTTGGGGAATTTTTCCGGCAATTACTAACACTTTATGGGCAGCTTCTTCCGGTGTGAGTAATTCACTCACTACTCCCGGACGACTTTCGTTAGCGCAGTCATACTTGCGGTTACAATAGTTACATTGAATATTGCAGGCTGGAGCAACGGCAACGTGCATCCGTGCATAGTGATGATGAGCTTCTTCACTATAACAGGGGTGTTTAGAAATACGCTCTATGAGTTTTTCGTCCATTTCTGGAGTTGTGCTGCTGTCGCAACCACAATTACCAGATTTAGCGGGGATGATAAGGGAATCCTGATGGTCGGAGGTGAGAATATCTGTAGCAGGTAGTGTCATTGAATTTCGCTGTTGGAGGTGGACTTGAGAGCCACTGTGGGAGATGCTTTTACTACTGACAATATCTAAATTATTTTAGATATGGTGCTAATCTCATCCCTCCACTCACTTTTGACTGTTAACTTGGTTTTGTTAAGGAGCGTTAAGTGATTGGCGATAAATGATTTATAGCAGCCCTTTTTTTGCCCCCTTTGGTTTACACCAGGATAGAACTTATTGAATTTATTATGTTTGTACTCAAATCCTTAAATCCTTGCATTGCAACGATACAAAAGTTAAAAAACATTTTTTCGGGTTGGGGTGCGAGTATTTATAGTTAGGGGTACGAGTATTTATAGTTAGGGGTTCAGGATTTCTTTGTACTCATCTCAAACTCAATACCTGCAAGGGTTTTAGCTATATTTTTAGCGAATTTTCCTGATATTCGACTGTACTCAACTTTCCTACAACTTCTCCTGGAAACTCTTGTTCTTCAGAGATTTGAGGTGAAAAAACTGGAGTCAAATCGGCCCGATTACTCCAGATACGTGCGAAATTCAATTCTGTATACAACCTATCATTTTTTTTGGCGTAAAAATGCCATTTATATTTTTTTAAGTTTTTGATTATTCATGATATTCTTATAGCTGTGTTGCTTGCCATACAATAAATACAGCCTAATTACACCATCTATATTAATGCAGATATTTTGCAAAAGATTTAATTTTTTGATCATTATTCTTTGATGATATTGATAATTATGTTAGCCATGAACTTTCCCCCATCACTAGACTATAAATATAGTAAACAAAGCAAGTTACGAAAAATGTGATCAAAGCTATTAGACATCTCCAAAAAAGAATGTAGAGACGTTCCATGGAACGCCTCTACAAGGGTTCTAGGATACGCATATTTAATTTCTGGAGATGTCTATTGTTGTCGGGAGCATCCCAATTTTGCAGAAATAAGCTGGCGATTAGAAAGATGCCTCCGGCTCCCGTCAGGGATACACGGCTATACAAACAAAGTCCGCCTACGCGGACTAGGGAAATTTAAAACGTACGCAGGTGGGTTTTGCCTGTGTAGCCGTGACTTCCAGTCGCCTGGATTCTATATTTTGGGTAAATTTGCACATTTTTAGTTATTGATTAATTATTGATTTTTGACATTTTGTTACTTTCTGTTATATTTACAAAAGTGTCTGTTAGGTAATTCACAAAGTCGGCGTTGCTAAATTGAAGCATGAAATTCCCAAATTGAACCTTGAAAACTCTTACCTTTGCGCCTTTGCGTGAGACTAAAATTCATACCCTTAATCAGCAACTCCACAAAATCTAACTTGACAACATTACGAAGTAACATATTAGTTCTATTTAATAGAGGGTAAATGAATGAAGAAAAAGTTAAACATTGCGTTGCAGAAAACATCAAGTCTGGGGCTAATGTTACTACTCCCTATATTGGGAAATTTACTCTTTCTAGCTAATGCTAAGGCAGAGTTGAATAGTAGTCTGACAATTGAAGTAGAGGGACTCAAAAACAAATCTGGACAAATTTGTGCGACTATTTTTGATAAGAGTCAGGGATTTCCTCGTGATAGCAAAAATGCTTTACAATCCCAATGTATCAAGATCACAGAACTATCTCAAAAACTGACTTTCAATAACTTGAAAGCAGGTAGTTATGCTGTTGGATTAATTCATGATGCCAATGAAAATGGTAATCTTGATACTGGTGCTTTTGGTGCGCCCATAGAAGGTTTTGGGTTTTCTAACAATCCAGAGGTTTTCACTGGACCGCCTAAGTTTAATGATTCGGCTGTTGCTGTATCTAAAAATACTACTGATATTAAGATTAAGATGAAATATTTCTTTGGTTCTTGATTGATATAGCAATCGTTCATACCCAGATCCCCGACTTCTAACATTGATTTATTATTTACGGACAGAATGAATCAAAGAAGTCGGGGATCTTATTACAATTTTGTATCCCCATATACAGCAAACAAATCCAAAAACAAAATAAAGAAATCCACCTTTCGACTACCAAAATAATAAAATAATAATAGTAGTAAGTAATACATAAAATCTATACTTACTGTCATCAAAACAATGTTTATCAGGAAATGAGTACAACTAAATATATGGAAAAATATCTTGGCTAAATAGCTGCAAAGTCCTACAGGTTAAGAGGTTTCTGGTGAGTACAAAAAAGCTGCATCCCTGATCTGAAAATACCAGTACCCCTGTGATCAAAAGCTAGTCCCCCTACCCCAAGAGAAAATGTAAAGTTCTGTTAAATAGGGTTTTAAACCTATTGAGTACAAGCTTAATAAATTTAATAAATCTAATCTGCGTTGCTAATTCTGTCTGTTTGGAAGTTATCTGCTATAAGCATGAAAACAGTACAGGATTTTTTCACCTAACAATACCAATGCACCAGTCATTAAACAGGATCAGTAAGACTGAGACTGTAAATACAAAGCTACGCAAAAATGAAGGTTCTAGATTTTTTTTAGAATCATTAATCAGTGATTTTCGGATTATTTTTGAGCGTGATCCAGCAGCACGTAATTGGTTAGAGGTCATATTTTGTTACCCCGGATTTCATGCTCTGTGTTTACATCGTCTTTCCCATTGGTTACATATCCATAAAGTGGGTTTTATTCCCCGGTTGATTTCTCATTTAGGACGGTTTTTCACAGGTGTTGAAATTCACCCAGGGGCAAAAATTGGTAAGGGTGTATTTATTGATCATGGCATGGGTGTTGTCATTGGTGAAACTGCCATTGTGGGAGATTATACACTCATTTATCAGGGTGTAACATTGGGAGGAACTGGGAAAGAAAGCGGTAAACGTCATCCGACATTAGGTAGTAATGTTGTTGTCGGTGCGGGTGCGAAAGTATTAGGAAATATTCAAATTAGCGATCGCGTCCGTATTGGTGCAGGGTCAATTGTCTTGCGTAATGTGCCTCCAGATGCCACTGTGGTGGGCATTCCTGGACGGATTATCGCTCCTAAGTCTAGTAACCTCATTTCCCCCTTAGAACATGGCAAATTACCCGATATAGAGGCAGGTGTAATTCGTTCTTTACTCTCGCGGATTGAGCAGTTAGAACAACAAGTCCAAACTCTCACCAATCATCACCAAGATGATCAATCAAGTTAACTCCATAAATTGTGAATTACTGATGTCACCAAATTGTAACTTTTTAACTGTCGGTGAACAAATTTTGCAAGTTCCTTTAGGTGATAGATGGTGTATTTATCATCGGTTGCAAGAGTTGATGATTTCCTGTTCCTGTCCCCCGGATGGGTCGTTGCGTGTGCAAGTTAATAACCTAGAAGAAGCGATTCTTGTGCGGAGTACATTGATGCAATTTTTTGCTTCCCGTCATCAATTGGTAACATGGTTAGAAAATTGTTTGTGTAATGGTATGGAGTAAAGATAACTGAAAACCATGATCTTTGTTTGGTATTACTAATTACAATTGATAATTTTGAGAATGTCTAATCAACAGCATATCAAAGATTAATTCTGGATGCAAGTCTGATTGATCTCAAGTCATTATTCACTCACAAACTATCTTGCATATTCAAGATAATTCACATAAGCTAAGGTTCACCCAGTTTGCTAAAACTAAAAAAATTAGTAATTGCTGATGGGAATAACTTGTACCTTATGTTGATTGCAATTGTCAATGTCCAATTATGGTGATTAATCGTATTGATAGGAAGTTACTGCAATTTCTTCAAAAAGAACTGGCACTTTCCCAGGCTGATATTGCTGTAGCAACGCGACATCCTGAGTTCAATCATGGACCTTTACCGATGCTGCTTTGGCAATATGGTTTAGTGGATTTACAACAACTAGACAGAATTTTTGATTGGCTTGCAGAACATCCTGAATTGAGGTAAATGAAAAATTATCAGTAAATATAACAGGTAATAATTATGATTACTAAGTAGGTGAAAATAATAAAACCAAAGTGTGTAAAGAAAAGTAAAATCGCCTAAAGCTTCTTCACTCTTGCCTCTTGCCTTTTGCCTCTTGCCTCTTGCCTCTTGCCTCTTGCCTTCCCAAAACGACAATTTTCAATGCTAACCTACTTAGTTTGATTTCTGCCATGAGTATGTTATTTTTTACAGGATTTACTAATACTTGTCTGGGTTATTGGCTATTAACAAAATCCACAAATAATACCACAAAAAATATTGGATAAATTATACTTATTTTTTGTTTCTTGTCATACAGATGCAACAGCAATATTTAGTTAATAATTAAGGATCGTAAATCATGAATCATGATTTATTCGCTCAATTAATAATTTACTACCCATCTACCACCATGAAAAATTGTAGCGAACAAGGATATTACAAAAAACTCCGCTAGAGGGACCTTGAAAATGTATCAAATCATGATTAATGATACGACATTACGTGATGGGGAACAGGCAGCAGGTGTTGCTTTTAACTTAGAAGAAAAAGTAGCGATCGCTCAATTCCTAGATACCATTGGTGTCCATGAATTAGAGGTAGGAATTCCGGCAATGGGAGAAGAAGAAATTCGCGCCATTGTTGCCATTCGTAACTTAGATTTAAAGGCTAAATTATTAGGTTGGAATCGCGCTGTATTATCAGATATAAAAGCTTCTATAGCCTGCGGACTAGAGCGAGTACATATTGCTATTCCTGTGTCTGGAGTGCAAATTGCCGCTAAATTTCATGGACAATGGCGAGTAAGTTTACAAAAACTCAAAGACTGTATTAGCTTCGCCTTAGATCAAGGTCTTTGGGTATCAGTTGGCGGTGAAGATTCTTCTAGAGCCGACGAAAACTTTCTCCAAGATGTTGCCATGTTATCGCAAGAATGGGGAGCATCTCGCTTTCGGTTTTGTGATACTGTTGGGGTACTTGATCCCTTCCGAACTCACCTGAAAGTTAAGCATTTAGTATCAACTCTATCAATTCCTATTGAGATTCACACTCATAATGATTTTGGACTAGCAACTGCTAACGCCTTAGCTGGAATCAAAGCTGGTGCTGTATCTGTAAATACTACCGTTAATGGACTAGGAGAAAGAGCCGGAAATGCAGCTTTAGAAGAAGTAATCATGGCTCTAAAATGTATTTACGGTGTTGATTTGGGAATCCAAACTCAACACTTGTTAAAACTATCTCAATTAGTCGCTAAAGCCTCCGGTGCTAATGTTCAACCTTGGAAAGCAATTGTGGGTGAAAATACCTTTGCTCATGAGTCTGGTATTCATGCTCATGGTGTTCTGCAAAACCCCGTTACTTATGAACCTTATGCTCCTGAAGATGTGGGTTGGGAACGGCGTTTAGTCATCGGTAAACATTCTGGTCGGCATTCATTATCTAATCTATTAGAACAGCATGGCATCTTTCTTGATTCTCAAGAAACCCAAGCTATTTTAGATGTAGTCCGTCAGCAATCAATCCTCAAAAAACGCAGTCTCACTACAGAAGAATTATTAAATTTAGTCAGCGAAAAAAGGTATTCCCATGCAACGTGATGAAATAGAACTGGACTCGCAACCCATTTTTGAAATTGGTCAAAAAGTTCGAGTTAAGAAACTAATCAAAAACGATGGAACTTTTCCAGGTAGAGAGATTGGGGAAGTTTTAGCAAACATTGGTGATGTTGGTTATGTCTCCAGCATTGGTACATTTTTGCAAGCTTATTATATCTATGCTGTCCATTTTTTGGAAACAGGGTACATCATCGGTTGTCGAAAAAGAGAACTAGAATCTGCTGAGGAAACACATGAAAGTAATGCTCCGAATGAATGATGCTGGTACTTTAGTTGTCTACGTCCCTAAAAAAGACTTAGAAGAAGAAGTAGTTAAAGAAATAGATGGTGAAGCAGGTAAAATTCTCACTTTAACTAATGGTTGGGAATTAGAAGTTAGTGAATTTCCCGATAAAAGTCGTTTACCAGTAACAGTGGAAGCTAAACGTCTTTCTTAACATTTCAATCCATCACCAGAAGGGAAAAGGTAAAAATCTCTTTTTCCTCTTCCTTCTTGATGGAAATCATCAACATGACCCCAGATAATACCGTTTCACTTTAATAATGAAACAAATACGTGGTGTCAATTTAAGCCCCGGCGACTAGAAGTCGCGGCTACACAAACAAAGTCCGCCTGCGCGGACTAAGGATTTGAAACCCACACAGGCGGTCACTGAGCCTGCCGATAGCGTAGCGTGGCGTTAGCCATAGTGTGGGTTTTGCCTGTGTAGACGCGGTTTCTAACCGCCCGTTTAACTAAACCCCTACGACCATCTATATGTATATGTATCAAGAGTTTAGTGAAATAGTATAAATGGGGTTGATTATTTTCTCTTGAAAAAATTGGGTTATCACAAATGGGTGAAAAATATTTGACTTTATCGGAATTGAATATTGAAGGACAGTTTTTAGGGTTTGTGGGTAAAGATGCTGGGAAATGTAAACATTTACAGTTAGCAGTTCCTGGGGGAAATATCAAACTAAAAATTCCGAAGAATTTACGTTGTTCCCTAGGTTTATCCTTAGTTCCTGGTGAACAAATTCGCATAGATGCTATTAGTAAATTAAATCTCCGTAACAATAAACTCAAACTGCAACTTTATCAAATTCAAGCCATTGGTTTTTGTGTGCTGGAAAATTTCCTTCCGCAACCCAAAGCCAAAATTATGGTATGTCAAAAATCTGGTTGTCTGAAACGGGGTGGAAAGGGGTTATTGTCAGACCTAGAAAAAACTTTAGGCGATCGCGGTTTATCTGATCAAGTAACTATCGAACACACCGATTGTCAAAAACGCTGTAGCAGCGCTCCCAATTGTGTTTTAATGTTAGGTAAAAAACAATACAAGAAAGTTCAACCAGAAGCGATCGCGTCCTTGCTAGAGAATCATTTGAGTTAATAGTTATTAATTAACCTCGGCGATTATAAATCGCGTCTACACAATCAAAGTCCACCTGCGTGGACTAAGGAAAGTATTTTAACCCGCGCAGGCGGGTTTTGTCTGTGTAGCCGCGAATTACATTCGCCAGGCTTCCTCAAAAAGTCTATTAATAAATCGAACAATATATCGGTAAGCCTATTAACATAAATAGAATTTCAGTTTAATTTATTAAATGAAGTAAGTAAGTGAACAGAAAATTTTAAAGGTATATAATGGCTCGTAGTTAGGGCTTTAGCCCTACTTTCAGGTCTAAAGACCTTACTACAAACCTTTAATTATTTACGTTAACCTACTTACATCTATTGTAATTGAATCTTCATCTTGAGATATAAGATAATGTTTTGGTATTTTGATTAATAGCACAGTTTGATACCCCTGGTTATCAGATGAAATCTTGAGGATGAATGATGGTAATTTCGGGAACAGCTATAAAATCATAAAACATTGACCACCTTGTAATAAAATTTCAGAAATAGTATTCTGTATAAGGTTATATTCCAGAGATTGAGAATTTGCAAATCTAAGAATAATATTGGTATCAAGTAAATAGCTTTTCATATTCCTCTATCATCATAAATATTTTCTCGACGCAGTGATTCATCTGATAGGGTAATACTAGTTTGAGGAAATTGAGATAACCATTCCTGAAATTGTGCTACTTTTTCCGCTGATGTTAAATTTTGCTGTTCTGCTGACGGAATTATATTTCTATGAGAAAGTTTAGACAAGAAAAGTTGTTTTTCTTCGGGAGTTAATTTGGAAACAATTTCTACAAGGGAATCAACAAGTTGTACATTCATAATTATCTATGTTATTTACTAGGTTATAGGCAATATCACACTCTATGTCAATTATAAACTCTCAACTGTCAGAATCAGGATATCCAGGATTCAAGGATGTACAGGATTGTTATTTGATGGTTGATAGATGAGACTCATATATTTATTCTTATATTATATCTCATAAATATTTGCTTCTCTCCATACTAATCATCAAAAAGCTACATCCTGAAAATCCTCAAATCTTGGACATCCTGATATGGCTACGCCACGCTTCGCTATCAGACAAAAATTATCTAAATTACCAAAAACATCATCCCTTATCCACCAAACCCTCCAGCACCTGTTGTAAATCAGTAGTCAACTCAGCCACAGATTGTCTAGCCGCAACTCGACTACTTTTATAAACTGCATAACGTCCAGAAACAGAAATTGGTTCACCCACAGTTATTCTCACCTGCTGCTTACCCAATTGTGGACGATTCAAAGGATTATTACCCCTGATTTTGTTAACCATATCCCATAAAAGTAAAGTCATTTCAGCAAATCTTTCCACAGTTGGTTTTTCGCGGATATACATCCCAGAAACAGCCACAAAACTCTCAACTAATCTCATGTGCCACATCCGAAAAAATGCTTCTTCAGCAACTCTATCTCCCAAACTTTTCTCAATGGGTGATAATGATTTAATATCCTTAAAATCTTCCCTAAATATATAATTCCAACCGGCTTGTTCCACCCGTCTACATCTATCGTTCCAATTCCCTCTGGATGGTAAATCAAAATATTGTTCAGCAATAAATAAAGCAATATTCATCACAGATTGTAACCGATAAGCTAAAGCCTCATTTCTATCGGTAATTTCTCCATTAGTAATTTTCTCATCTGGTAATGTTTGATGATAAAATTTAGTATAAAATTGCTCCATTACCGATAATAAATGTTCAGCCAAACCCAACAATCGGGGATAAAGTGTAGTAAAATTAGCCTCAGTTTTCTCTTGATTTACCAATAAACCACTAGCCGCTTCCAATTCAGTTAACAAATTTGCTATATTATCCCAAGGCTGATTAACATAACTATATTTAATGCCAATTGGTACAATTAAAACCTCCTCATCTCTTCCCGCTTTTTGCAAATCTTCCGCACACCAAAAACCCATCTGTGCGATACCCGGTTCTAAGGGACTAATAATCTCCGATAAACCATTTGTAGCGCCTTCTGGCGCAGCAGCCATGGGAAACTGACCATTAGCATACAAATCCCGCACCGAACGCAACCCAGTCCAGTCAGCTTTACCGCGTTGAATCGGAGTTCCCCCCAAATGGGAAATTACCCAACCAACTTGAGAACCAGCCCAGAGAGGAATGCCCCGATCATAGATAAAATGAGCATGAAGCGGATATTGTAGCTGTGTACCACCAACTTGTGCTACTTTAGGCAAGATTTGGGACAGTAAATAGGTTAAACAAAGAGGGTCTGCTGTTTGAGGATGACGAAACGCCAACATCAACCGGATCTTACCATCTTGAAACCGCCGATAACAATCCGCCAAAGTTTCAACGTTGTCTGCTTCAATGTTGCTAATCGGTGTTTTCCAGCGAATCCAGTTAGGTAGCACAAAATGTACCAACTTTAACAACAAAGGGTTAAAAGCTGGCGGAATAAATTCTAAAGGTGGTTGTGCTTGATACATTGCTTCAGACACAGTAATTATCTCCTCAAGTTATAGCAGGTGACAGGTGACAGGTGACAGGTGACAGATTACAGGTGACGGGTTACAGTTGACAAAAAAATGCTTAAAAGTCCTTCTGTATCTGGGGTGGATTTTCACTGATTTGAAAAATTAGCAAATATTAGCAAGTAAAGGTAAAAACAATGCGATTATCACAAATGTTATTTGTTACACTGCGGGATGATCCGGCTGATGCGGAAATACCCAGTCATAAATTATTACTCCGTGCTGGATATATCCGTCGCATTGGTGGTGGGATTTATGCTTATCTTCCCCTAATGTGGCGGGTTTTGCAAAAAGTTTCCCAAATTGTCCGGGAAGAAATGAATGCTACCGGCGCACAAGAATGTTTATTACCACAGTTACAACCTGCGGAATTATGGCAGGAGTCGGGACGCTGGGACACCTATACTAAAGCTGAGGGAATTATGTTTTCTCTTGTGGATAGAAGAGAACAACAATTAGGACTAGGACCAACTCACGAAGAAGTAATTACCACAGTTGCCCGTGATATGATTCGTTCCTATCGTCAATTACCTGTACATTTATATCAAATTCAAACTAAGTTTCGGGATGAAATTCGTCCTCGCTTTGGTTTAATGCGCGGACGAGAATTTATTATGAAAGATGGTTATTCTTTCCATGCTGATGAAGAAAGTTTGAAAAAAACTTACCAGGAAATGTCCACTGCTTACAGTAATATGTTGCGGCGTTCTGGTTTGGCTTTTCGGGCTGTGGAAGCTGATTCTGGGGCTATTGGTGGTTCTGGTTCTACAGAATTTATGGTCTTAGCAGAAGCAGGAGAGGATGAAGTTCTCTACACTGAAGATGGTAAATATGCCGCAAACGTAGAAAAAGCAGTTTCTTTACCAGCAGATGCGGAAACTTCACCTTTTACAACTTACGAAAAACGGTCAACTCCAGGAACAGAAACTATAGAGAAAGTTTGTAATTTATTGAAATGTTCTCCTACCCAAATTGTCAAAAACGTTTTATATCAAATTGTTTATGATAACGGGTTAACTGTTTTGGTGTTAATAAATATTCGCTCAGATCAAGAAATCAATGAAGTTAAATTACAAAATGAATTAACTAAGTTAGCTCCTCAATTTGGTGCTAAAACTATTCTGACTTTAACTGTACCAAATGCTGAGGCTCAAGCAACATGGCAAGCAAAATCTTTGCCTTTGGGTTACATAGCACCTGATCTTAGTGATGATTATATTGCGGAAAGTAAACAGGTAAGTTCTCAGTTTGTGCGGTTGGTGGATAAAACCGCTGTGGAGTTAAAAAACTTTGTCACTGGTGCAAATGAAGCTGGTTTTCATGTCGTTGGCGCAAATTGGGGTGAGCAATTTAAGCTACCTGCACTAACCGTAGATGTTCGTAAAGCTAAATTAGGCGATCGCTCCCTGCATGACCCAAGCCAAACCCTACAAACAGCTAGAGGCATCGAAGCCGGTCACATCTTCCAACTGGGGACAAAATACTCCCAAGCGATGGGTGCAACTTATACCAACGAACAAGGGGAAGAAAAGCCCTTAGTTATGGGTTGTTATGGTGTGGGTGTGTCACGTTTAGCACAATCAGCCGTAGAACAATCCTATGATAAAGATGGCATAATTTGGCCAATAGCGATCGCCCCCTATCACGCCATCATCACCATTCCTAACATTAAAGATACCCAACAAATAGAAGTTGCGGAAAAACTTTACACAGAACTCAATCAAGCAGGAATAGAAACCTTATTAGATGACAGAGATGAACGGGCCGGTGTTAAATTCAAAGATGCTGATTTAATCGGTATCCCCTTCAGAATCGTCACCGGTAGAGCCATTACAAATGGTAAAGTCGAAGTAGTCAAACGCGCAACCCGTGAATCTCAAGAAATTGCCATTGACGAAGTGATCAATACATTGCAACAATGGATTAAAGACGCAATAGAAGGGTAAAATATAAATCTTGTGGGGCAGGCATCTTGCCTGTCGCTACTGCCGTTAAGATTTGTTTATAAGTCTTGGTTAATTTTCCAATTTTATGCAAACAAGTAAATCATAACAAAAAGGACAAGTAGGATGAATACAAATAAATTAGTCTTTAACTTGTTTATCCATTCGTGCTATTTGTTAAGGACTTCTATATTTATTTTGTTAATACATTGTTCTCCATCTGAAGAAACCCTTTTTATCTTTATTCGTAAAACTCCTAATGGACAAACTCAAAATAACTTCTGAATCTAAATTCATACTCTGGTTTTACTCAAACTTTCAAAATGTGATCACTCAGCTATTATATTGTATAATTAAGTGATATAGATTAAACTGACGGAAGGAAACCCAACATTAGGAAGGTAAAATAAAATGGCCGCAACAGAAGTCAAATTTACCCTCACATTACCCGAAGTCCCAGAAATTCATCGTTTAGAAGCAGAAAAAAAAGCCAAAGAAGCATACATCATGACATTATTACGTCATGGAGATATTAGTGCTGGACGTGCAGCAGAATTATTAGAAATTGGACAATGGCAACTTTCTGATTTAATGGATATTTACCAAATATCTCCCTTCCCCAGTCAAACAAAGGAAGAACTACAGCAAGAAGTTACTCAAACACTAAAAATTTTAAGCCAGTATAAAAAGTGATTATTGTCTCCGATACAACTCCCTTGAGTGAATTAGCAAAAGTTGGACAACTCAATTTATTGCGGGATATTTTTGGTAAAGTAATTATTCCGCAAGAAGTTTATTATGAAGTAACAACAGGTACACATCCAGCCGTTAAATTAGTCAAATCAGCAGATTGGATAGAGATAATATCTGTTAAGGATTTAGAAAAACTATCTAATCTCAAAAAGGCAACAAATCTAGGTGCAGGTGAATGTGCTGCGATGATTCTTGCTGAAGAGTTATCATCTGATCAATTATTAATGGATGACTTGGATGCTAGACGAGTTGCTTTATCTAGAAACTTAAAGATTATTGGCACAATTGGCATTTTATTAGTAGCAAAACAACAAGGGTTAATTCCGACAATAAAAGATGTTTTAGATGGGTTAATTACACAAGGTAAACATATTAATTCACGACTATATGAAGAAGCTTTATTAGCTGCACAAGAGTGATGTAATCATAATTAGACATCTGGTGAAAATGATTGTAGAGACATTCCGCCGGAACGTCTTTACATGGGTTTCCAGCCATGTACATTTCATTTTCGGAAATGTCTATTATTTACAAAATTTGATTATGTTATTTTCTCGCCAACCTATATCACTGCTAAAATGTGACTATAATTATCCATATAATTACTTACTAGCATTTATGAGTCAGTGCCTTAACCCCGCGTGTCTACAGCGAAACCCACCAAAAACTATTCTCTGTCAATCCTGTGGCAGTCAAATAGTGCTGAAAGAACGGTATCGCGCCGTCCGCATCATTGGTGAAGGTGGTTTTGGACGGACATTTTTAGCAGTAGATGAACAAAGATTAGATACCCCCTGCGTAATTAAGCAATTTTTACCCCAACAATCAGGCAGTGCCGCGCTCAAAAAAGCCACAGAGTTATTTGAACAAGAAGCATTCAGACTCAACGATTTAGGGAAACATCCCCATATTCCAGATTTACTCGCCTTCTTTCCCCAAGAAGGCAGACTTTATCTAATTCAAGAATTTATCGAAGGTCAAAATTTATTAAGTGAACTGCGACAAAAGGGAAAAATTAGCGAATTTGAAGTAAAAAAAATATTAATTGAATTATTACATATTTTACAATTTGTTCATGACAATAAAGTAATTCATAGAGATATTAAACCAGAAAATATTATTAAACATTCGCAAACAGGTACTTTATTTTTAATTGATTTTGGAGTCTCCAAAGACGTAGGTAACAACGTCCTCACAAAACTGGGAACAGTTACAGGTACACCTGGTTATGCACCACCAGAACAATTTCGCGGCATAGTTTATCCCAACAGCGATCTTTATAGTTTAGCTGTAACTTGTATTCGATTACTAACAGGATATTTCCAAAGACCCGATGGTACTGATCCACTATTTGACTTAACAATCATGCAATGGATATGGAAAAAATATATATTTGTAAATCATGACTTAGAAATAATATTAGATAAAATGCTGCAAGACCTACCCTCAAATCGGTTTCAGTCGGCAACAGAAATTTTATCAGTATTGCAACCACAGCAACTTTCACAAATAACCATTTCTTCTAGTCACTCTCAGCAAGTTACAACAACAATTGTTTCCCCAAAACAACCCATAGTTTTTAGAGACAATTTAGGAAATAATTTATTTCTGGAAATGGTCGGTATTCCTGGTGGCACATTCTCTATGGGTTCACCAGAAGGAGAGGGATATAAAAATGAAAAACCCCAACATCAGGTGACAATTTCACCTTTCTATATCGGAAAATACCCAATTACCCAAGCACAATGGCAAAAAATCGCCAGTTTACCCAAAATCAACATAGATTTAAACCCCAAACCCTCACACTTCCAAGGTGCAAATCTGCCAGTGGAAAAAATATCATGGTTAGATGCCCAAGAATTTTGTGCTAGGTTGGGGGAATACACAGGTAAAATGTATCGCTTACCCAGCGAATCTGAATGGGAATATGCCTGTAGAGCCAACACCACAACTCCATTTTACTTCGGTGAAAGCATTAATACAGATGTAGTTAATCATCATAATAAATACAAACAAACTACAGATGTAGGCGGATTTCCCCCTAACGACTTTGGTTTATAT
This sequence comes from Aphanizomenon sp. CS-733/32, assembly GCF_028330045.1. Taxonomy (NCBI): domain Bacteria; kingdom Bacillati; phylum Cyanobacteriota; class Cyanophyceae; order Nostocales; family Aphanizomenonaceae; genus Aphanizomenon; species Aphanizomenon sp. CS-733/32. Next base: position 11,678 of record NZ_JAQMSE010000144.1, on the reverse strand, counting down.
AATATGCACGGCAATGTATGGGAATGGTGCGAAGATACTTGGCATAAAGACTATACAGATGCACCTAATGATGGTAGCGTTTGGACTAGTAACGACAGCAAACGCATATTACGCGGCGGTTCTTGGCTGCAAGAGTCAGGAAACTGCCGTTGTGCCTATCGTCACTATATAGTTGCCAGTGGCAGTAACTACGGTAGTGGTTTTCGAGTCGCGTGTTCTTCTGGGTGATTCCTAATCTCCAATTCCCGCATCTCGTAATCTTTTCTCCAACTCCCCTAACCGTTGTAAAGCTCTCTCCTTTTCTCGTCTTTCTTGTTCTTTTTCTCGTCTTTCTTGTTCTTTTTCTCGTCTTTCTTGTTCTTTTTCTCGTCTTTCTTGCTCTTTTTCTCGTCTTTCTTGCTCCTTTTCTGCGCGTTCCTTCTCAACCGACTCAAACCCCCACAATAACAAATTACCTTCCTGATCCCACCAGCGCAACCAATAACCATCACGGTTTTCGCGCTTTCCTTGCCATACACCAATAAATAAATCCATTTCCCCTATCCAATAACGGTTATTTTCATCAGGGGAACGTAATTGATATTTTCCTGAACTTTGTAACCGATGAAATTCTAAAACACCCGTATCAGGCGCAAAAATTAGATAATTTGCAACTTCTAAAACCTCTTCATAAAAAAACCATTTACCAGGGGGAAAAGTCCGTTTACTGGAATATTCACTCCCATTTACGTCAGAAAGAAATTCCATCACCACAACCGGTATTTCACCCTGTTTGTGAGGAGTATAACTACGTTGTATTTGCTCTCTAGGTACGGTAATTTTGGGTATGTAAGCCCAATCAGGTGCTTTGATGACAATTTTGCCATTAACTGCGGTACAGATGCCGTAATTAGTCGTAGCCAGGGCTGTTTCTGGAAGTTTTCCTGCCAGTTGTAGGCTTTCCGTCAGTGCAGCAGCTAAAGAAGGTTGATTAACATTATCCACTGGTTCATCTTCTAAAACAAAATCTTCAGGCAAGAGTTCCCAGGTAATCTTGTGGGTCGAAGCAGTAACAACCATAACAACCACAAATAAGGGATTAATTACCTATTATAGTATTTATCAATTCATTTTTCGGGAAATTGCCATTGAAAAGTTGATTAATATAGCAAATATGTATGGTGTGTAAAGCCATTGAGGGCATGGCTACGCTTCTTAGAGCGACAGCACAACGTACCATTATTGAAAATTTAATGCCAAGTAGGTGAACACAATAAAACCAACCTGTGTAAAGAAACGTAAAATCGCTGAAAACTTCTTTACTCTTGCCCCTTGCCTCTTGCCTTGCTATAACGACAATTTTCAACGCTAACCTACTTATTTGATCTGCTTACCATATTTTACTCAAGTCTAATTTAAAAGTTTTTTCAAGAAACCATAGGATTTAGATAAAGGGAAAGGTAACGGACTTGTAAAGATCACTCTACAATTGAAGTGGCAAGAGGCAAAACTGGCAATAAAAATTCGTGTCCAAATCAAAAGCCAAGATTTGCACCGGGGATATAACGTTTATAAACAGGCTACTTATCTTACAAATACTATTTCCATCCTCAATCTAGTAGGTTTTATATTGTCAGTAACCCAGCCCTAAAGGAACTGAGCTTGCAAGAAATTGCAAGCTGTACTGACCAGACCACCCTAAGCGTAGTCTAAGGGTAGCCGTTATTTGAGTCACGACACCTCGAAATGCGTAGCCAGTTTCCCGCTCTGTCGCTGTAAGTTAAACAGTTCTAAGGTCACTGGAACAGTGCTTTCAGCCTAACAAGCTCTTATAACAGGTCAAGGCTAACATTACCCCAGAAATGGGAGTTGGTTTCCAGATTCCAATCAAACATCTGGTTTCAATTTTAACATCCACAGCGGTCAAAACCGCTCGTGTCGCTTCCCTCTCAGGTCTAAAGACGCTGAGTTTCCCACTTACCGCGAGGTTTTATGAATAACCAACAAAGAACTAACGGCGTTTCTTCTGGTCTGATAGCAGCTATTTTCGTAGCAGTGGTGGTGGTAAGCGGTGGTATGGCTTGGTTTTCTGCCCAGACTCCCAATAATTCTACACCTGATAACTCTTCACAAACCATTAAACAGCCTATCAAGCAATCAACAACCCAACAAGGTAATGAACAGACTGCTAGTATATACTGGCTCAGATCCAAGGAAAATCACCTGGATTTAGTTCCCCAACCCTTTAAAGTTGCTGCTACCCAACCCAATCAAGTTTTAGAAGCAGCATTTAAAACTTTATTAGCCGGTCGAAGTGAAGGCACAGGCTCCACTACTATTCCCCAGGGTACTCAACTATTGGGACTCAAAGCAGAAAATAATGATGTTCACGTGAATTTGTCTGAACACTTTACCACTGGTGGAGGTAGCACTTCTATGATGGGGCGTGTGGGACAAGTTGTATATACTGCTACCAGCTTGAATCCTCAAGCTAACGTATATATCGAAGTCAATGGCAAACTTTTAGAAGTTCTAGGGGGTGAAGGTGTGGAATTACAACAACCTCTCACCCGTGAAAGTTTTCAGAAAAATTATCCGCTTTAGTCATTGGTCATTGGTCATTGGGAAATATATTCCCCCTGCCCCCTGCTCCCTATTTAATACTTAATCAGGGTTAATTCTCATTAAAGGCTGACCATATTCTACTGGTTCACCATTTTGAACTAAAATTTCCATCACTTGTCCAGAGACTTCGGCTTCAATTTCGTTCATTAGCTTCATAGCTTCAATGATACAGACACTTTGACCAGCTTTGACGCGATCGCCTACCTCCACAAACGCTGCTTCTCCTGGGGCTGGGGAACGGTAAAATGTCCCTACCATTGGTGATGGTACTTCAACTAATTTTTGATTAATTGGTGAAGAAGAATGAGGAGGTTGTGCGACTGAATTATCAACAACTTTATTGGTTACAGCCCCCTCAGTGGAACTTGGTAAGGCTGTAGATGCTAACTGGGTGACACCAGCACTCACCACACCACTAAATGTTCCCGGAGCATTATTGTTAAAACTGACAGCTTTACGGACTGTTAGCTCAAATTCATTATTTTTGAGAGTAACTTCCGCAATATCTGTTTGGGCAATAGTTACTAATAGCTGACGGATTTCATTAAAGTCTAATGTCACAATTATTTTACCTCGACCTAATTGTTAAATTAAAATTCTCAGTAAGGCAGGGATTTAATCCCTCTATAAAAAAGGGATTGAAATCATGAGCACCAATTTTAGATTTGGGATTTTAGATTTGGGATTTTATGGCAACTTTCCAGGTGATTAGGAACTCAATTAACATGAATGAAACTTAGCCACAACCGGGTTTTACTCCTGACGCTGACTCCTAATTGCTGACTCCTGCTGTATTCCTCACTATTCCAAATTGGTATCAAAAAATAGGAAAATTATTCCCTGCCTAAATACTTGTCTTCTCTGGTATCAATCTTAATCCGTTCACCTTGGGCAATAAACAAAGGAACCATGATAGTTGCCCCAGTTTCCAGAATTGCAGGTTTAGTACCACCTGTAGCAGTATCACCTTTGACACCAGGATCTGTCTGCACAATTTCCAAAACCACAGAATTAGGAAGTTCTACTTCCAGCACTTGTTCGCCCCAGCGAATTACGTTAACTTCCATACCATCTTTGAGGTACTTAACGCGATCGCCAATTTGCGCTGAAGTTAATCTACCTTCCTCATAGGTTTCCATATCCATAAAGACAAACTCATCGCCTTCTTTATAGGTATGTTGCATCGTCACCTTTTCCAAAGTTGCCTGGGGAACGCTTTCTCCAGCCCGAAAAGTTTTTTCTAACTGTTTCCCACTTTGGACATTTTTCAGTGTTGTCCGCACAAAGGCAGAACCCTTGCCTGGCTTAACGTGAAGGAAATCTACCACGCGCCAAACCGAACCATCTAATACAATTGAAACACCAGGTCGAAAGTCGTTACTAGAGATCATGAAACTTTCAAATTTTGCAAGACAATCGGCATTTATTGTACCCTTCTAGCGTCATAATTGGTTAATTGTTAGTTGTCAGTTGTCAGTTGCAAAAGAATATTTCTCTCCTCTGCTCCCCTGCCCCCTACTTCCCCTGCCTCCTCCATTCCTAGTCCCCCAATGTGGGAAGATAATCAATGAGTTACTTCCAGTCAACACTTTGATGCTGAAGAAAGGGAAATTTCATGTTGAACTTATTTAAGTCCTGGGTGAAGAACAGCCTAAAGGTAATATTGCTATTAACAATATTTTTAGGCACAGGTACGGCTGGGTGGACTCCCACTAGTAACGCCGGCTTACCAGCAGGAAACGCAATTACCGACGGTAAGGCTTTGTTGCGCTATGCACTGCCAATAGATAATCAACCTGTCCGTAAACTGCAAAACCGTTTAGAGGATATTTCTAACCAACTGCGGGCAAATAAACGATGGGGTGCAGTTAATAATGACCTCAAACAGGCATTGCGGATACTCGATAAACCTTCCCAAATATTAGCAAGCGTTCCGGAAGAACGCCAACCTCAAGCCGCAGCTTGGATGACTGAATTGAAATCTGGCATCATAGAACTGCAAGAAGTGGTTAAAACTAAACAAAAAGAACCCGTTCTTGACGGCAGAGCTAAATTACTCAATCTTGTCAGCTTGTTAGAAGAATCAATGGTGAAGGAATTCCCCTTTGAAGTTCCGGCTGAGTATAGTAACTTACCTCAACTCAAAGGACGCGCTAGGATTGCTTTCAAAACTAATAAAGGTGATTTGACTGTAGTTGTAGATGGCTATAGCGCCCCTGTGACTGCTGGTAATTTTGTGGATTTGGTACAAAGAGGTTTTTATAACGGTTTAGAATTCACCCGTTCGGAAGAATCTTATTTCTTGCAAACCGGAGATCCTGTAGGTAAGGAAGTCGGGTTTATTGATCCTCAAACTGGCAAATATCGGGCTATTCCTCTAGAAATTTTAGTCCAAGGTGAAAAAGAACCCACTTATGGCATTACTCTCGAAGAAGCTGGGCGTTATTTAGATATGCCTGTTTTACCATTTTCGTCTTTTGGCGCTTTAGTGATGGCACGTCCAGAAAATGAAGCTAATGGTGCTTCTTCGCAAATTTTCTTCTTTTTGTTTGACCCAGAACTTACTCCCGCCGGACGTAATCTTTTAGATGGTCGTTATGCTGTGTTTGGTTATCTGACTGAAGGGAGAGAGATTTTAGATAAACTCAAAGCTGGTGACAAAATTGAATCAGCAACCGTTGTTCAAGGCGGAGAAAATTTAGTTCAGCCTCAAGCAGCTTAATTAATTTTAGATTTTAGATTTTGGGTTAATTCTAAAATCTAAAATCTATTAATTTTTGCAAGACTAACATTGAGGATATCCAGATCGTTGAAACTGTTCCCAGTTAAGAGTTAAGAGTTCCCTGTTCCCTGCCTTCACAGGCAACTTATTCAGCAAACCCTAAATAATAAAGGTGTGACGCATTCAGAACAACCTGGAAATTTAGACATACGTGTTAACCCTTGAATTAATCCTTTCAAACTTTTTCTAAATTGTGATTTGATGCTTTTCAGTAAAACACATAGCAGTACCTTTTTCGTAATAAGCAGCTTCGTTAATAAAGATTGGATAAACAGTAGAGTTTCCTTCATAGCTAATTGTCTGACCATCAAATGTTAAAAACATAGGATCACCGGGATGCAAAACTTCATAATCTTTAAACTGAAGAGCAGGATGAATCATAGCTTGAATTTCTCCGTGTCCGTTTCTCGGATAATCAATTTTTTCTATATATTCGTAGCAGATTAGGTTATTTGAAAAAGATGGAACTTTTCCCTGGTTGCACAGTTCCAAATAATCTAAAATTGTGTATATTATGGCTTCAGTTTTCAGAAAAAACTCTGCATTCAAAACACCTTGAGCAACAGATCCCACCTCAATACAAATTCCAAACTTGCCAAGCGATCGCAGCGCATTATGACCTCGTCCAGAGTTTCCCAAATTACAAACCTTGATTGCAGGATTAATATAATTGAGATAGGCGGCTAATTGCAGATTGAAGGGTTGATCATTGTCTACAATTATGGTTATGCCCATGTTGGCAGTTGTACTATGTAAATCCAAGATAAAATCAACAGGAGTTTTACCATTTTGTCCAAAAAGATGGTTAATCTCTTTAGCTCGTAAATCCTCATAACTAGATAGTGTTAAATCCTCTAAATTTTCAGGTAGGAAGCAGCGATTCAAATCTTTATTGATGTATCGTCTTACTGCTGTAAAGGCTTGAGGATTAGCCAACAACGTCAGTGTTTCAAAACTGGATCTATTAATTAATTGAGGGAATTGCTCAAACTTTTTAATCAAGTATACTCCAGTAAACTCATTCCCGTGAGTTCCACCGACAATCAACACCCGACTCAGTTTATTTTCAGGCTTCATTTTTGGTTCTCTAGTGACAAATTGTTGTGTTGTTCTGAATATATCCGAGAAAACCATGATAGGATGACTTTATTTATGCAACATTCCATGACTAAAACGTCATAATGCCGATAAAACAAGTATATTTAGCTCCATGACCAAGATAAAGCACGATAGTCTACACAATCTTTAGTCAGATGATAAAGGTCAGTTAGACTATATTTCTTACCAGTACCAAAGAAGTGTTGACGACAAATGTAATTAGCCCCATTGTATAAGTTCTTTGAGAGGAAGGATAGTTGATCAATTTCTTGCCAATGTTGGTGAGATTGTTTAATGATATGTCTTTCAACTAATATCATTTCTTCTCTTCTGGACTAGGTACATCTTCCAACCCAACAGCGCGAGGGAAAGTAGACCCATCATCAAGTTCAAACTCTGTAGAACTAACAGGTACAACTTTCTTCCTTAACATAATCTCGACCTCAATACTATGGTCATAGCATAGCATGAGGAGATTTGTAAATGTTTTAATTGAAATGTTAAGATATTTGTTTTACGGACTTAACCCCTAAAAATTTGGGTCATACTCTAAAATAATCAAATTGTAGGCATTTATATGGATAAAAACCAAGTATTTCAAGTCAATAGTCCTAAAATTGTTTCTGAAACTATTGATGGAGAAGTTATAGTTGTTAATATTGATCGGGGTTACTATTACAGTCTACTAAAAACTGGTGCAGATTTGTGGAGTTGTATCGAAGGTCATCTTGATTCGCAGAGTATGATCCAAGAAATTGGAAAAAAGTATGATGGCAGTATCGAAGAGATAACTGCGGCAGTTGATGAATTTCTGGACAAATTGCAACATGAAGACTTAATTATTGCTAATGCCATTATTACACCTGGAGCTATTAATCATCAGGAATCAGCTACCGGTAATGAAAAGCCCAAATTTGAGAAACCGATTTTAGAGAAGTTCACAGATATGGAAGATTTACTGTTACTCGATCCTATTCATGAAGTAGATGTAGATGCTGGATGGCCAAATGTGAAACCAGTTTCATAGTGCAATACTGTAACCAAAACCCTGAAACCCTATTGATATAGTCACGATTTTATTGGGTTTCAGACCTAGTTTGGAAAATTGGCTACAGTATTTTAATGAATACAATAAGTAGGTTGGCGTTGAAAATTGTCGTTATGGCAAGGCAAAAGGCAAGAGGCAAGAGGCAAGAGTGAATAGGGTTTGGGCGATTTTACGTTTCTTTACACAGTTTGGTTTTATTGTGTTCACCTACTTATATTGATTTTACATGAATTTAGACTTGCTCGATGGCGTAGCCGCCCGCCAAGGGCTTCGCTTGGCTTACTTTGATAGTTATCGACTAGAACTATCCCATAAGCAATTACTCAAAGCCACACTGTTAAAAGAGCAGGCAATGTTAACGGCTTGGCAAGATTGGCGCGATTCAGTTGATATAGAAACTTTAGACACTAGTTCCTATTCATTGTTGCCACAACTTTACCAAAATTTATTAGCTCATGGCGTTGATGACACTGAGATGTCCAGGCTAAAGGGGATCTATCGCCGCAATTGGTATGCTAATCAATTGAAGCTCAAGTCCCTAAAAGCAATATTGTCTAGTTTAAAGGATATTGGTATTGAGGCGATTGTGCTGGGGGATGCTGCTTGGGGTGGGATAGGTAAAAATAAAATTGAGAATTATCGCTCAATTTCTAGCTTCCATCTCTTGGTTGATGGCAATTATTTAGAGACAGCAATCGAGCATTTGATCTCGCTTAATTGGCATAGCGTTGATGGGACCAGCCAACAATTTAGGGAATTACGCAACAATTGTGATTCATCGCTGAATTTACCGCTTTATTTGCAAGGACATCTGTTTTGGGCAATTCCCCAAGACTATACAGATGGGCAGGTGTGGCATTATGCGACTGCGGATTGGAGCAATGAAGCAGGTTGGCATCTGAGTCCAACGGATCAGTTCCTGGATGGATGCGCGCGAATGTTTTTTAGACAGCGATTGCCCAAATCATCGAATCCACAAATACACAGGATTGCAGATGCTTTCCTGTTAATTGCGAATCTCCCAAACAACGATTGGATCAGGTTGATCACACAAGCACAACGATATCAAGTGATCTTGCCTGTGCAGAATATGTTGCGGCTTTTGCAGCAGTTATTTGCATTAGAATTACCAACGTGGGTATGGCCGGCTCTCTGGCAAATGCCGATCGCCAATATGGAGTGGCTAAAGTATCGAGTTTTATCCGGTGATCGCCGTTCTCTGATGCGTTCAACCATTGTGCAATCGCTACAACTGTTGACTCTTTCAAAGTAATTGTTTCTTAACTAGATTTCAGTGATTTTTATGTACCCTAACCCTGATCTGAGTATTGCTCAGAGCGATCGCCTTGCTTATTTCCAACTGGTATATACAGGCTTTGAAAGAGCCGCTCAGATTGCTGGCGAGGTGCAGTATTTTTATACCATCGGTAAGTATAATCTCTGTCTAAGGTTTGCAGGAGAGGGGCTGATTCCCCAGATTACCCCTGCATTGTCCCATTTGGCGATAGCCCCAGTTCCCCAGCCCCATCTAACGATTTGCTTATGGGATAATACCTCAACTAAAACACAATTGCCATTATTAATTGATAGCCTGTTATCCCTAATTAGAAGACATTGGGCAGATTATCTCGGTCCACGCAAAGAGATCAAAGCCTATGATGGCGATCGCATTCGTTCCAATTTTCATATCGGTCCGAATATTCTCAGTGTCCTAGATCGAGAACAGAATTTAGCTTGTTATTGGATTGATGATGCTAAAGATATTCCTTATTGGGAAAAAGGATCTCCTCTGCAAACCATTTTGAATTGGTGGACAAGCGATCTCCAACATCAATATGTTCATGCAGGGGCGATCGGTAATCTGGATGGGGGAGTTTTAATTGCAGGAAAAGGCGGTTCTGGTAAATCCTCTACTTCCCTAACTTGTATTAATAGTTCACTCCTCTATGCCAGTGATGATTATTGTTTACTTTCCACTGATCCCAAGCCCTATGTTTATAGCCTTTACAACACCGCCAAATTAAGAGGACAAGCGGATCTAGAACGATTTCCCCATTTAGCGGATCTCATTGATAATTGCGATCGCTTAGAGAATGAAAAAGCAATGCTATTTTTACATCAACACCATCCGCAAAAAGTTGTACTAGGATTTCCGATTAAAGCGGTTTTAGTTCCCCAAATTACCGGGAAATCAGATACCGACATCCGTCCTATCAGTGGGGGATTAGCCTTACGCGCCCTAGCTCCTAGTAGCATCTTTCAATTAGCTGGTAGTGGACAAACAGCATTAAAAATCATGTCAAATTTAGTTAGACAAGTTCCTTGTTATGTTTTGCAACTTGGCACAGATATGGTACAAATTCCCGATGTAATTCTACGTCTACTATCGCAAATTTAAATCTGGGTAACTTAAACTTAAAAGAGAAGTCTATAAAATGGGGTATCTACGGCGAAAAATGATTGAGGGCTTAACTAGATTTGTACCGACAATTCTTCCTGCCCAAAGGCAATACTATAACGAAACCAATAATGATCGATGGATTGCTGAATATGTCTTTCCCAATAAACAGGACGGTTATTTCTTAGAAGTTGGAGCAGCGAATGGTAGAGAAGCAAGTAGTTGTTATGTCCTTGAGAAAGAGTTTGGATGGAAAGGAATTTGTGTTGAACCGAGTGATTACTTTTTTGAGCAATTGGTTCGCAATCGTCCCAATAGTATTTGTGAGCAAGTCTGCTTATCCAATCAAGTAGGAACTGTAACTTTTATCGAAGGCAGCGATGAGACGGTTAGCCCTTATTTAAGTGGCATCAAATCGAACTTAGAAACAGTCAAATATCAGGGGAAAGAGGTTGTCGCCAAAGGCAAAGAAGTTAAAAAGGAGGCAGTAACCTTAGAGGTGCTGCTTAAAAAATATCATGCTCCTCAAGTGATTGATTATGCTGCTTTTGATATTGAGGGCAGTGAGTTGGATGTTTTAGCAGTTTTTCCCTTTGAGTCTTATGTCTTTCTAGCTCTGAGTTTGGAATGTGATGGTTCTATCCGTTTACCCATTTCTCAGTTATTAGAATCCAATGGCTATCGACGCGCTAAAAATCCATTTAATCGGGATAAACCTTGGGAAATGTATTGGTTACATCAGAGTGTTTACTAGTTTGGTTACTCTTAAATATCTGTGAACAGATTTTTGGTATCATCTTGAGATTCGTATCCTAACAGTTTTTGGGCATTAATGAATAATTTACCTTTAGTAACTGTCATTATCCCTGTATATAATTACGCTAATTATATAGGCGTAACACTTGACAGCGTATTTGCTCAAACCTATCGCCCAATCGAAGTCATTGTTGTGGATGATGGCTCAACAGACAACAGTGCTGACATTGTACGTGGTTATCCAGAAGTACAGTATTTTTATCAATCAAATCAAGGTGTGTCAGTTGCTCGCAATGTGGCGATCGCTGCTGCAAAGGGTGAATATATTGCTTTTCTGGACGCAGATGATCTCTGGAAACCTGATAAACTCAGTCTTCAAATTGCCTATATGCTGGAAAATCCTCATATTGGGATCACAGGTACAAAGGCGATAAATTTCTTAGATTCAAATACTCAACTTCCGCCTTGGCTGAGAGATGATCCCAGTTGGGAAGAGGTGACAGTGATCATTCCTAGCACAATAGTGGTTCAGAAATCTGTTTTTAGTCAAATCGGGGTTTTTTCTCCTGATTATCGTGCCAGCGAGGATACACAATGGCTATGGCAAGCCAAAGATGCAAAGATCCCCATGTTTAAGATCAATGAAATCCTGACATTAAGACGATTTCACGGCTCCAATGTATCATGGCTGATGGCAGCAACTCTCAAATCTAGGATGTTGAGAATTATCAAGGAATCGATCGCTCGTCAATCGCGCCAACCTGAATGAGCTAATCTATTTTATAGAATTAAACATCTGTGAGCAGATTTTCGGCATCATCTTCATGTTCGTATCCTAACAGTTTTTGGGCATTACTGATGTCCCAATAGCGGCGAGTGTTACCTGAAATAGCATAAAAAATTTGAAAGCCAAGGTTTTCATGCTCTAGCGATCGCCTGACTATTTGTGGTGACGTACTCCACACACTCACCTGAAAGGGAGTGTGTGGAGT
>NZ_JAQMSE010000143.1:0-3845 GCF_028330045.1 Aphanizomenon sp. CS-733/32 | reverse complement strand
TGTTGCCCAAGTTTGTAAAAAAGCCTTAATTCTGCTTCCTGGTTCTTCTTGTTGCCATTCTTTTACAGGTGGTTGTAATTCTTTGGGTAAGCGGATATTTATTGTATTATACCAAGTTCCTAAAATTGCTAATTCTGCGGCTGTAGGATCATGATTAAATGCACTTCCTACTTCTACTGATACCATGACTGCGGCATAATTTCCTGTATCAGTAAGTTGCTTTGCTAGGGATAACATGGCGGTGGTTTTTCCCGTTTGTCGTGGTGCGTGTAGCACAAAATAACTTTCTTGTGCAATTAACATTGATAAGTCGGGTAAACGAATTGTAGCTGAAATGGTATAGTTTTTTTTAGGGTTACAGGGACCTGCAATGTTAAACCAGCGAGTCATCATGATTTTGGTAATAGGTGAACAATTTAAGTTTAGACGATTTTCGGGTTGGGGCGGGTCAGGAAGGCTTCAATTTAAATCATGACCTGTTGGTGGTGATAGATCCATTACTTCGGTAAACCGGGAATATTTCACCTCACTAGTTGGGGGAAAGTGTGCGGAAATACCCATTAAACCGACTTTGATATCCTCAAAGAAAATCACACCACCAATTCGTCCGCTTGCTTGCAATGGTCCATGGAAAAATTGATGTCGGGGAATATGGATAAGGAGAGAATTGGTAATTTTGACGTTTTGACCAAATAGTTGTTGACAGGTTTTCTTGACAACTGCATCTATATATTGATTCTGGCTAGGTTTTCCCAAGTTGATGAATTCGGGATGATCCGCAAAATGATCCATGTAATATGTCCAGATGTTAGACAAATCTTTTTCTTCAGTGAGGATTTGCTTGAGTTCCCGCCATCGTTTGAAATTCATAATAAGGAAGAGAATTAAAAGAGAATGGTTAGATTAGATTATTCTTTGCTTACTAAAAATTTATCATAGTTATGCGTAAGCGTTGCGCGACCTAGGCATCGCTATTCCAGGGTTAGGGAAAAATTAGGTAACGCCTAAGAAAACCAAATAAATGAATTTGCTGCTGACTATCTTTGCTTATAGCATCGCTGGGGGTGGATTTATCACCTAATTTAAGGAAAAGACAGGGAATGATTAGACCTATCCTTGTAAATCTTGACTATATAAGCAATTCACCAATTTATTGCCATATAACTGCTGTGCGGCCATTGTCCACCTAATAAAGCGTAAATTTCCACAGGTTTTCCAGAAATGGTAATGCCGATTTCATAGGATTTACCTGTGAAAGCAGCAAAGCGCCGACAAGCTTCATCATAAAAGTGACTGCGGCGATAATTTTTATTAGTTAAATCAATGGCAAATAGTCCGTAAAAATAGCGAGGAATACTTTGAATTGTTTCGACAATTTGCCCTAAGTTTCTCGCTAAAATCGCATTTCTGGGAACTTCTGTTCCCCAAGCTGTGTCCAATGCCCAAGAGGCGGAACTGAGGTGAGAACCGCCACAAATTCCACAAATTCTGGGAGTAACAATTAAGCCGGCTTGGGGATCTTTTCCGCGTAAAATTATTTCAAAACCGCGAAAAAGTTCGGCATGAGTCCAGGCATTTGTGACATATCCATTTTCGATTTCGACACGCACATCTAAATCACCCTCGACTCTACCAACGGGTGAAATATCTAAGGTTTGAATTGGCATATTTTTCCTTTGTCAGTTGTCGGTTGTTAGTTGTCAGTTGTCAGTTGTCCTTTGTTAGTTGTTATGAGATTTTTATTTTTTTGTTTCGCGCATACATACCTGAAAAGTAGGGACAAAAAAATAACTGTGGAAAGAAACCTTTTAACCACTGACCACTGACCAATGACTAATAACTAAACGGTAAAAAAGTCTTCCTCTGCCCATTTTGGGGCTGTGTCTTTGGCGACAACGGTAAGCACTGCGTAATCTTTATGGTTGACTCCGGGGGGTATTTCTTTGGGTACTCCCATGACGGTTTGGGTTTTAAAGACTGTTCCGGGTTCAAGGTCAAAAAAGGGAAATTCCGGTTCTGTACAGCCTAAACAGGGCATTCCAGCGCGGGTTTTGGAGGAGACGCGGTTCCAAAGAATACGGTTACAGGAAGAACGGGTCATGGGTCCACGACAACCTAAGTCGTAAAATAGACAACCTTTCCGTTGTCCAAATTCCCCGGTTGTGGCTTTGTATGCAAAGTGAATGTTGCGGGTACAACCGGTTTGGGTGAAGGTGTTAAAGAAGGTTTGGGGACGATGTAGTTCATCGAGAACTATATCATCAATTCGGCCGGTGGCGATCGCTACTAATATCTGCGTTATCCAGTCGGGGTGTGCGGGACAACCGGGAATATTAATGACGGGTAAGCCGGCTTGACTGACAAAATCTTTACCTAAAAAACCGCCTTTTTCTCGTTTGAGAAATTGTAGTCCTTTGGAGTCGCTGGGGTTGGGTGACATTGCGGGAATTCCCCCCCAGGTCGCACAGTCTCCTACTGCGACAATGAATTTGGCAACTTTGGCTAAATCGTTTAACCAATCTTTCATAGGACGGTCTGCAAACCGGTTCCATTCTCCTGTACCATTAGGGGCGTTAACGACGCTACCTTCAAAGACCAAAATATCCAGAGGAGTTTTCCCTAAAATACAGTCCCATAAAAGAGTTTGGACGTTATCACCTAGTTCTACTCCCAGGGAAGGATGCCAAAGTATTTTAATCCCAAAATCAGCAATTAAATCACAAGCTGTTGGTTCTTCGGCATTAAGAAATGACATGGTGTTACCCGAACAAGCACCACCTTGTAGCCAGAGTACATTAGTCATTAGCTATGTCTTTCTATATATGTTGACAATGTACAATTCAGGAGATATCTGGTGAAAATTATCTGCGACCTTCGTAGAGACGTTACCTGAAACGTCCCTACCGTCTTTACCAGAAGATGTCTAAGGAATTGAAAAAGTTCTGTAAAGGATTTACTTGTAGAGAGGACCTATTAATCTACATCCATTATTTTAAACTAATATTTAAAGCAATTAACTTTTTTAAATAAAACTTAAGAATTAGGAGTACGAGACATTGTAGCAAATAAAATAAATAAGGTCAGATCATAGATATCATCACTAATCAACGGTATCTGAGAGTATTTCCCCCACCTTGAAAGTTTTTCCTCCTACTGTTACCTCATCATCATCAACTAATTTCCGTCCTCTCCGTGTTTCAACTATCCCATTAACTTTAACCTCACCATCAACAATCATCCATTTAGCTTGACCTCCAGTAGAGGATATTCCCGAAAACTTCAAAAACTGGTCGAGTTTAATCATTTGTCTTTTACCAACTAATTAAAAAGTATCATCTATAGCAATATATCAGAACTTAGGATTTTGGCAACAACTTAAATTCTGGCAAAGCCGGTAAAAAGTTTTTATTCTCATGACTAGGACGACTGAGTTTTATTAAGGCAAACCGTTGTCAGATAGTCAGGTTTTTCCACGCCTCAATTGTGATGATCACACCTATTTCTTGAGCCTTTTCGTGGATACTGTGTGGTAATATCTAGCCATCCTGGATTAGCTTCAATTGGTAATTCAGCTACAGGTTTACCAGTGAGTTGCAATACTAACTTTTGAATGTAATTTCTATAATTCTGAATTTTACTATCTGGATCACAAGGTAAAGTCATTAAATTTTGACGTGATTCTTGATTCATCAGATCATATTCCATTCTGGTGACGTACTCCACACACTCCCTTTCAGGTGAGTGTGGGCTTCTCAGTGACTCCTCTATGAGGACATTAACTGAGCTTTAAGACCGTGCGCCCCACGGTTCTTTGGTTTTGAGATTTGTTTTTTGTTTTGTAGGCT
>NZ_JAQMSE010000142.1:0-12408 GCF_028330045.1 Aphanizomenon sp. CS-733/32 | reverse complement strand
TCTCACTTGATGATGCTTACTCTCTTTATATATTCTCTTTAGTAATTTTGCTGTATCCCAGTTTAAATCTCGAATAAATCGCATTTTTTATCTCATTATTATTACCAAGAATGTATTTTACAATATTATTATCCTAATGTGTAATTAATTTCGCCTACTTACTTATTGGGGGCTGCAAGTGGAGCGATCGCTGGTAGTGCTGGTGCAGGTTTGGTATCAGTTCTCACTGCTTTAGGAATGCCAGAAGACAAAGCTACACTCTATCAAACCCGCTTGGAAGCTGGTGAATTTTTAGTGATGGTAGAAGTACCGAGCGATCGCAGTGGCGAATTTCAATTAATTCTCGAAAGTGCTGGTGCATTATCAATCGCCAAAAAGCTTGCTCAGTATTAGTTTTGACTTTGTATCCAGAATTGACAATTTGTAGTTTAACAATTTTTGGTTTAATGGGGTTAAGATTGCCTACTTTCAATAAAACCAATAAAATCATTTATACGGTATTGGAAGTTATTTTAATTTTAATTACTGGTTTTTTCGGTGGTATAAGTGCGAGACTTTTTACCTTTCTCTATTTAATTTTGGTAACTCGTAGTTGTTTGATTTTTCAACTTCCCGGACGATTACAGCAATTTGCAATCACACAAGGTACATCTTAGCCCCCTCATCGCTGGCGGGGAGGGGGTTGGGGGTGGGGTTCTTGTTCCAGGTTTGATGACAATTTGCTGTAACAGTTACTTTATCTTCATTTATTTTATTTATATTTACTCTGAGACAACGGATTCCTCCTGGAAGATTTTCACCAATAGCGCAGGAAAGATTTAGATTTTTCAGTTTTAGTTTGGCGGTTCTATTTGGCTCTTGTCAAATTTCTATTATTTCTCCACTGTCTATGGAAATCAGCACTGCTATTTATCGAATTATTCAAGAATCATTAACGAATATTTCTAAATATGCTCAAGCTACAGAAGTTCGACTAGAATTAATAACAACTTTAACAGGCTTGAAGCTAATAATTCAGGATAATGGTAAAGGTTTTGATGGGGGTCAAAATACTATAGGATTTGGTTTACAAAGTATGCGCGATCGCATTTTAATTTCAGGAACAAAATCCACCGTTGAAGAATTGGGAAATCAAGCAGGTATTCCTGATTTTACCGTGAGAAAGAATAATCAATTACTCGGTTATATTGAAGCCCAAAAAATCGGAGTGCTATTCGTGCGGTTAATAAAGGATATTCCCAACTAGGACCAGGAATAGTTAAAAAACTTATTACTCAATTTCCTGCTATTCCACCCCAACCTGTATTAGCTGTACCACCGAACTTAGTAGAACTTACGCCTAGAGAAAAAGAAGTTTTGCGGTTAATTGCCATTGGCGAAAATAATCGAGAAATTGCCAAAAAACTGTATATTTCCAAAGGAACAGTTAAAAATCATGTCACCAATATTTTAAATCGGTTAAATTTACGCGATCGCACACAAGCTGCTATCCTAGCCAATAGTTTTCTGACATACTTAGAACAAGATATTTGAAATAAATAGCACGTGGTTTCTTTGATGTAGTCATTATCAGATTACAACCTTTCTTCAGCACCACATTTACATAGACATACTTGATAATATTGACAAAAGTTAATCACAATACTTAAAACTTCCTATAGTTGACACTCTCAACAAAAACTAAAACAAAATACCCAAAATTGACACCGATTAAATCACCTCAAAAGCTTATGTCATATGAGTTACACAGCTTAAGATTACAAACAAAGCAATAATCTTAACTTATATTAATAATAAGAAAAACTAAATTCCGTATTTTTTCGGTATCATCTTAGTTTTGACTGGTGCATAATTCAAATCACAAGGATACTAGAAAAGAGGCCTCTATTTACACAGTCCCATTATTGTTTCTTTAAAATAAATGATACTGTACTACTACAAGTGAAAAGAGTTTGTTTAATTCCGTACTTACTTGATTTTCCTACCCACTTTCCCATTTAAAACAACGGAGAATAATCATCATGGCTATCAACTCAGAAAAACTCAGCATGGTTTTACAAAACTTTGTTAGTGCTACTACTGATGTACAGGGAGCAGCACTTGTTACTCCCGATGGACTCCCTTTAGCAGCCAGCTTGCCAGGTGGAATGGATGAAGAAAGGGTATCAGCCATGTCCGCATCTATGTTATCCTTAGGCGAAAGAATTGGTATGGAATTAGCCAGAGGAACTATTGACCGAATCTTTGTAGAAGGCAATAAAGGCTTTGGTATCTTAACTAGTTGTGGTCAAGATGCCGTGCTGCTAGTTTTAGCCAGTGAAAGTGCTAAACAAGGATTACTAATGCTAGAAATCAAACGAGTTCTGGCAGAATTAAAGCTGATTCTCATGTAAATTATATCACCTCGGAGGTAACTTATTCAGAGTTCCCCAATAGATAAATACTGCTGATTCTAGGCGACTTTTTACTTAATTGGATGTGTTTTTTTTGCAGTAAGTAGCTAGATTGGTGGTGTCAGCCTGAGTACGGGATAGTGCCAACCTTGCCAGAATTAAACAAGAAGAAAATAAAAATGTGAGCAACTGTAAACATTTTTGTATGGGAGGGTGATAAAGATGGAAATTATGCGCTTGGTTGTCACAGGAACTGTAGGGGCTGGTAAATCTACCTTTATTCGTTCCGTTAGTGAAATTGAAGTTGTAGATACAGATACCCGTGCAACTGATGAAACAGCATTGCTCAAGAAAAGAACCACTGTAGCCTTTGACTTCGGCAGATTGCAATTTGGTCCAGATATGGCACTGCACCTTTACGGAACACCTGGTCAAACTCGATTTGACTTTATGTGGGATATTTTGATTAATAAAGCACACGCTTATATCGTACTCATCGCAGCCCATAGACCAAGAGAATTTCGTCAAGCACGGAATATTATCAACTTCATGCAAGCGAGAGTTAGTGTACCGATGATCATCGGTATCAGTCATACAGATTGTCCTGGAGCTTGGGCAGAGGAAGATATATACTTAGCAATTGGTTATGTAGATGAGCAGAATCGGCCTCCTTTAGTTAAGGTGAATCCTAACGAAAGAGACTCAGTAGCAGAAGCAGTAATTCATTTAGTACAATACTTAATGGAAAGTTGTGCAGTTGAGAGTTAAGAGCTTTTTTGAAAGTACAAATTGGGATTTTGAATTATGGGTTTTAATAAATCTCTTCTTCATCAAGGAGGCTGATTATGTCTATTAATGGTAACTTTGCAGATTTTTCTTTACCAGAACTGCTGCAATTTTTAGATCAAGGCAAAAAGACAGGTATACTTCATATTGAATTGTCATCTGACAAAAATCAAACTAACGCCAAGCAACTTTATTATATTTGGCTGCATCAAGGACGAGTTGTAGGTGCATCCGATCGTTTAGATCAACAAGGTTTAACATTGTTAATTGCTCAACGAGGATGGGTAAGTGAGCGGGTAATTTCTAGGGTGACTCACATTTCTGCCTGTTTTATTAATTCACCTTTGGGACTGTGCCTAAAATCCCAAGGTTTAATCCAAGCAGAACAACTGAAACTATTGTTTAACTCTCAGGTTCTCCGTCCAGTCTGTGCCTTATTTCAAATTAAAGATGGTCAGTTCAAATTTGAACCAATTACAGCTTTACCATTGGGAGAAATGACAGGTTTAAGTATGTCCGCAACCGAAGTTATATTAATCGGATTGCGAGCATTACGAGACTGGAATGCCTTAGATGAAAAACTACCAGATCCCACCTCTGGCTTATCAGGTCTAAGTTCAAAACAGCCTAAATTACAGCTAAATGCTCAAGAATGGCAAGTCTGGGAATTTGCCAATGGTGAAGTTTCTCTAGCCAAAATTGCGGATCAACTTAATCTCGCCGTAGATACAGTATTGCAAATAGCTTTCCGTCTCATTGTGATTGGTTTAGCAGAAGAACATTTTATGGTTGCGGCTACTTCTGTCTCCATGACCGAGGAAGTTTCTACTTACGAAATACCCATAGTTGAACCAGTTCCAGAACCTACTCAAAAGCCAGCAGTTAGTCAATCATTTCTCAAAAATTTAGTCGGTTTTCTGCGGAGTAAAACTGCTTAATTAATCCTGTTACCGCCACTAGCTTAATTTTGAGAAATTTCTATACTCTATCTTTTACAGAGTATCAACAAAAGTTAATTAAATCCACACCTAACTATTTTTAAGGATTCATTATGGCTATTGAACCTCGCGCTTTTTTGACCACCATGGAAACCAGGATTAGTCTAACGGCTGAAGATAAAAAGATAATGCAAGCAAATACCGATTGGGGAACAGCAGTTGCTGAAGAAATGGCAAATCATTTCTATGAATTCCTGGGACGTGATGCAGAAATGAATGGTATTTTAAATGCCACTGAGGGACGGGTTCATCGTTTACACGCCACCTTTATTGATTGGTTTAATCAAATGTTTACAGGGATGGATAATTGGGGCGATGAATATGCAAAATGTCGTTGGCACATTGGCTTGGTTCATGTGAAAATTGGCATTGGTCCTCAGCACGTAGTTCCAGCAATGGCAGTTGTGGTTGATAAAGTCGGTAAAAAACTCAAAGCTGATGGTAAATCAGATGAATTAAAAGATGCTTTGGCTAAAGTTTGCATGATTGATTTAGCTTTTATTGAACAAGCTTATGTAGAAGTTTCCTCTGCTGCCGTACTTAAAGAAACTGGTTGGTCAGCAGCTTTATTCAGACGTTTGATTGCTACTGGTGCATCTGATATGTAATAGGGAATAGGGAATAGGGGTTTAACAGTGTTTATTGGTGTCAACTTAGGCCTGGCGAATAGAATATGGCTTCGCCTCCCGTAAGGGATACCCGGCTACACAAACGTTTGCGTAGCGTCACGTAGGATAGCTTGCCTACACGCACTAACAAAAAACTAAGGAATTTAAACCCA
Organism: Aphanizomenon sp. CS-733/32; assembly: GCF_028330045.1. Lineage (NCBI taxonomy): Bacteria > Bacillati > Cyanobacteriota > Cyanophyceae > Nostocales > Aphanizomenonaceae > Aphanizomenon > Aphanizomenon sp. CS-733/32. The sequence continues at coordinate 7,450 of NZ_JAQMSE010000142.1, read as the reverse complement.
CGCAAGTTAGTTTTGCCTGTGTAGACGCGGTTTCTAACCGCCCGGTTAACTTAATCAGTGACTCCTGCTATATAATAGATGTCAGTTATAATCGTTGACTGCTCATGCAAATTCCCCGTTTACATCCAGACACTATCGAAGAAGTAAAACTCAGGGCTGATATTGTTGATGTAGTCTCGGAGTATGTAGTCTTGCGGAAACGGGGTAAAGATTTTGTGGGGTTATGTCCTTTTCATGATGAAAAAAGCCCCAGTTTTACTGTCAGTCCCAATAAGCAAATGTATTATTGCTTTGGCTGTCAAGCTGCGGGTAATGCTATTAAGTTTGTCATGGATTTGGGAAAACGCCAATTTGCAGATGTGGTGCTAGATTTAGCCAAGCGTTATCAAGTCCCTATTAAAACTTTAGAACCTGAGCAAAGACAAGAATTACAACGGCAGATATCTTTACGTGATCAATTATATACTGTTCTCGCTTCCGCTGCCCAATTTTATCAACACACTTTAAGGCAATCTCAAGGACAAAAAGCATTAGAGTATTTAGAAAAAACTCGTCAATTTCAACAAGGAACAATTCAACAATTTGGTTTAGGTTATGCTCCTGCGGGTTGGGAAACACTTTACCGTTATTTGGTGGAAAGTAAACATTATCCGGTGCAATTGGTAGAACAAGCGGGATTAATTAAACCCCGGAAAGAAGGGGGCGGATATTATGATGTATTCCGCGATCGCCTAATGATTCCCATTCGTGATATTCAAGGCAGAGTTATTGCCTTTGGTGGCAGAACTTTAACAGAAGAACAACCGAAATATCTCAATTCTCCCGAAACAGAATTATTTAGTAAGGGGAAAACCCTATTTGCTTTAGATGAAGCGAAAGACGGTATTTCTAAAGTAGATCAAGCTGTGATTGTCGAGGGGTATTTTGATGCAATTTCTCTCCATGCAGCCGGAATTAATAACGCCGTTGCCTCCTTGGGTACAGCCTTAAGTATCGAACAGGTTCGACTACTATTACGTTACACCGAATCCAAACAATTAATCCTCAATTTTGATGCAGATAAAGCCGGAACAACTGCCACAGAAAGAGCAATTGGTGAGATTACTAATTTAGCTTATGCAGGGGAAGTGCAATTAAAAATCCTCAATTTACCTAATGGTAAAGATGCCGATGAATATCTACATAGTCATACTTCAGAAGATTATCAACAACTATTAACAAATGCCCCACTTTGGCTAGATTGGCAAATTCAGAAAATTATTGAAAATCGAGATTTAAAACAAGCTACTGACTTTCAACAAGTCACCCAACAAATCGTTAAACTATTGCAAAATATCGTTAATAGTGACACACTGAATTATTATGTTTCCTCCTGTGCAGAAATATTGAGTTTAGGAGATAGTAGACTTAAACCTTTAAGAGTTGAAAATCTCCTAACTCAAATTAAACCCGGTAGTATAAAACCCTCAATTCCACGCACAAGTAAACCGCCAACTAAAACACCAAAGCTATCTTTAGTTCACACAGAACGCAGTTTACTAGAACGAGCCGAAGTATTATTATTAATAATATATCTTCATTCTCCCCAGCAGCGGCAAATTATTATTGAAGATTTAGAAAATCGCAATTTAGAATTTAGTCTTTCTCATCATCGTTTTTTGTGGCAAAAAATGGCAGAATTCACAGTTGATGAAGTTGATTTAATTTCTAGTGTGCAAAATAGATATTTAGAATTAGGGGAAGAATTAGACATAGTTTCCCATATATTTCATCTCAATGAGAAAAATAAAACAGAAATATTGCGAACTCCCCATGTTATTCAAGCAGCATTAGCTTGTCTGGAAAGAGTATTCAGAGAAAAACGCTATCGTTATTTCATGGAACAATGGGAAAAAATAGATCCTGAAACCGAACCAGAAAAAGATAAATATTATGCTGAAGCCATATATATAGAAAAAATCCATTTACATGATCTTGAGAAACAGCGACAATTTTCTATTACCGACTTAATTTAGTAGGTTGGGTTGACGCAAGGAAACCCAACATTTTCGCAACTTTGTTGGGTTGCGCTCTCGCTTAACCCAACCTACATTACTACTCTATCGGACATTATTCATTCGCTTCTTTCAAAATACGATCATAGAGTTTATCACCAACTCTAAAAGTTGTTTGAGAAATTAAATCATCCATTACTAATTTAACATTATTGATGAATCCTCTTTTCTTAGCAATTAAAAGCATACCTAATATGCCTGTTAAAGACAATCCTAATTTTACTGCTTCTCGTCTTCCTAACCTTTCATCAATTAATAGTTGATTGGCATTTAATTCTACAGCTAATATAATAGCTTCAGCTTCTCCTTGATCTAAATTTAACTCTAACTTTCTGACTGATTGCTTATTAATAACACTTCTTATTTCTATCCAATTTGCATTTTTTAGGGCGTTATTAACTTTTTCTCCTGCTCTAATATCAGTTAATTCATTATATACTGCTTCTGGTATAATAATTCTAACATAAATATCTTCAAGCAAAGACAGTTGATCAATCTTTGCTAAACTGCTAATTGGCGAAGTATTACTAACAATAATCATAGCCAACCTGTAGATTGAAGAGTTTTAATATCTTCTTCAAATTCTTCAACATCATAGTGCATAGAAATATTACGTTGTGCAAGTAATTCTTGAAACTCTACATAATTCATTTCAGCGATTTTACTAGCCTTACCCAGACTAACCCTTTCTTGTAAAAATAGCATAACTGCGATTTCTACTAATAGTTCACTCCCTGTCATTCCGCTAGAATTTAGCACTTCATCAGAAATAGTTAAACTCATAATTTAATCTCCTTACAAACAGCAAATTTTATACAAAATAAGCCCTGAAGCTTTCCCAAATTCCACTATTTTGATAAATCAACAAGAGTATTCCCTAACTATTATAAACGATAGTTTTACCTATTTTTCTATCCTGAGAAACCTAATTTCTAAATTCCGTAGGTTGGGTTGACGTAAGGAAACCCAACATTTAAATAATTATCAGAATCAGGTGGTTATCGAGCGGAGTCGAGATAATTTACAGGATTTAAGGATTTACAGGATTTTTTTCATCATGATCTAGAGGATCCTATCATTTAAATAATTGTCAGAATCAGGTTATTATCAGTTTCATAATTAGAACAATAACATAATTTCGGAATTATCACAAATATTTAATCTCTTAATCCTGTAATTCGACTTCGCTCAGTAACCAGATATCCTGATTCAGACATATTATTTAGAAATCGGCATTCTTGGTGGTGCTGTTTTCCACATTAAATCAATTTCTTCAGGTGTGAGTTGATAAGCTTGATTAACCAAATCAGAAAGACGTTGTTCTAATTTTAAAGCTTCGTTTTTCCGACTTTGAATTTCGGGAACATAATCATTATGTGCTTTACGTAAAGCTGTAAAAGCTGGTATACTTAAAGGGTCTGAAGATTTTTTTGCAGTTTTTGGTTTTGGCATTCTTTTTCTCACTTCTTCTACAAAGTCTGTAAATTCCAAAGTTGCAAAATCTTCTAGTTTATTTCCCAGTTTCTCAATTTTGTATTCTATTTGCAACCAGTCAAGAACATCTTTATAAACTTGTCCGTTAAGTTTGGTAATTTCAATTAACCGCGTGACAATTGCTTCTACTTCTGCGCGACTTTCCTCTGTAGGTTGTGCAATGGGAATATTTTCTGTATAAATATTCTTCAGACGTAATACTTCATCTTTGCCATGAATTGTATTTCTTGATAACCAAGACCATATAAGGGGTGAATTGAGAACAGCAAGCAACCATAAATCAGAACAAGGTAAAGCAAAACAAGTCATATCTATGAATACATCTTGTTTATCTAAACAAAATCGTGAATGAAAAGCTAAATCCTGCCAAATAAGTTTAGGTTTTTCAAAAAGATGATAAAATGCTGGTGATGCTTGCCATTGCCACCATAACTGTTTACCTGCTCTAGCTTCTAATTTATTTCTATAAATTTCTAAATGTTGTTTAATAATAGGATATTGTTCTATATCTATATCTTTGTGAGCAAAAATTATCCAAAGTTTATCCCATTCAGGAATCCATCTTTTAACATCTTGACCTCTCAATAATGGTTTGATAATTTCTGATGATTTTGGATCAGATTGAACCAACTTATTCTTAGTAGCATCATCTATGAAAAAAGCCTCATTAAAACCTGTTTTTATTCCACATATTGGTTTAACCCCAGTAAACTCCTTTAACGGAACTCCTACCCGTTGAATTTTCCGCATTAAATCATCAACCGCAGGAGGTTCTAAACTCCAAGCATTAGCAGTAAACCGCGACCAAGGAATAGTATAACTATTTTCTGGATTCTGCACATATTGAGTGAGGTTAATATTTTTCAATTCCTCACGGGGAACAGAACAAACTAAAACCTTTTCTTCCTCCCTCCTCGCACCCCCCTCAGTCCCCCCGCTACGGGGGGAAGATGAGGATAAACTTTTGATATTCGAGGGTTGGGGTGGGGTTCTTTTCCTCGCTGCGATAATGCAGGGAAAAGTATCAGCGTCTTCAAAAATCGGTGCGTGTCCAAAATCAATAATTTGTTCAAATATACTTTCTTGAGAAAAGAACCGACGCAAAGGTTCACCATATCCAGAACGCAACCATTTATTAGTGACAATATAAGAAATAATTCCTTCTGGTTTCAGCAGATTTAAACCCTTTTCATAGAAATAAATATAAATATCTGCAACTCCATCATAAGTTTGATAACTTTCCTGTAAATAAGGTTTAAATGGTGATAACAACTCCTGACGAATATAAGGAGGATTTCCAATTACCACATCAAAACCACCTTCACTAAACACTTGAGAAAATTCACTTTCCCAAATAAAAGGTAAATCTGTAAATTGTGAATCAGCAACTATGGAATTACCGATTTTAATATTATCATCCAAATAAGTTAAAGTTTTTCCTTGAGTTGCAGTTTTTAACCACAAAGATAACTTAGTAATTTCTACCGACTCTGGAGATAAATCAACCCCAAATAGATTATTTCTGAGAATAGTTTTATCTAATTCAATATTTTCTGTAGTTTGATGTTTCAAAAATCGTAAATTATCATTAACTCGTTGATACTGACTTGCAAAATAATCAAAAGCTGCAATTAAAAATGCACCTGAACCGCAAGCAGGGTCAATAACTCGCGTTTTTACTAATACCTCATCTCGGTAACTTTCCCAAAATTTAATTTCTTTTTTTCGGTTTTCTTGTGTATCTGCAAATTCCTCTAATTTAAACTTTTCTCTTAATTCATCTTCGCGTTTTTGTAAATATCCACTAATTGCAACTTCGACAATATATTGAGTAATATAAGCAGGAGTGTAAAATACGCCTAACTTTTTCCGCTTACCTTGTTTTTTATCAAATTCCTGTTTAGCAACATCGGCTTTTAATTCTTCTAAATCTGTAATTGACTGTTCAAAAATCCGCCCTAAAATATCTACAGAAACTTCCGAATCAAAATCAAAGCGCGTCAGTTGTTTAAGTTGATTACATAAAGAATCGGGAATATCTAATTGTTCATCTAAGATTTGATCATGTTTAAATAAACCACCATTATAACCCGGAATGGGTGGATCTTCATTACCTTGGTCAACCCAACGAAAAACAGCTTGATAATTGTCCCAAATTGGTTTAGGATTATACACATCTTTGCTATCATGAGCTTTAGCAATTGTCTTTTCTGGTAATAATCCTCTATCTTCGCAAAAAGCAATAAATAAGATTCTGTCTAAAGTCTTTTGTGCTTTTTCAATTAATACTTGGTCAGAGTTAGGAATACCTAATTTACTACCAAAGCGAAACCGAAAATCTCTAACTATATTTAATCTAACTTGTTTATATTCTTCGTAAAGCTGTTTAGTAATATCCTCTTGTGCTTCCTCAGAAGTTGCTAATAACCTATCAATTGTAGATATATCTTTGACTGGTAAAAAGCTTGTCCGACACAGCAGAAAATAAAATCTTTTAAATTCCTCTAAATCTGCTAAATCAACTAATAAAAATTTTTCATAATAAGCCGGAGTTTTATTAGTATGATATAATCGTAATTCTCGATAATTAGAAATAATAATCCAATGACAATCAGGTGTATAATTAGCATAACGCCAACCCTGATCAACTGCGGATTCTTTTCTCCCTGGTGCGGGTCTATCTAAATCATCTTTTGTCCCTTTTAATTCAATTGGTGCAACAACTTTACCCTGTAATTTTACCTTACCTTTACTATTCTCTGTTGCGGTGAAAAATCCCAAAGCAGCATCAGCAGAACCACCCCCGTCAGCAATAGTTTGTTCAGCGTGAATTTCCCAAACTTTCCCACCACCTGCAATAATTGAAGAATAACCTAAAATATCTTGAAAGATATCTTTGAGAAAATCACCATGTAAAGAAACCTCTTTTACTTGGTTAAGAGTCCCTGAATTTAAAGCATCAACCCATTTTTTAATAATTTGGTGACGTTCTGGCAAATCTGAAGGAAATTTAAAATTACCCAAGGCATTTTTTAACGCCTTTTTCTGAAATAAAGCTTTAGAAACTTGTTGATTCATAACTATAATTTCTCAATGTATGTAAATTAATTAGCTCCCCGACTTCTTTGAGAATTTGGGGATCTTGAGTAAGTAGAGTAACGTAAATAATTAAAGGTTTGTAGTAAGGTCTTTAGACCTGAAAGTAGGGCTAAAGCCCTAACTACGAGCCAATTTCAGAATCTGTTAACTTACTTAACATAGTTCTATTTATTTTTGCCTACCTACTTAATCACTTTTCACAAGGTGGTAACATATCAGATAAACGAATTTGCAAATCAGGAAACTCTAAAGGTGAAACTGTTTCAGTCTCCATAATAATTACCTGACTTTCATAACCGTTTTGAGTCGGGTTTCTGAAAATGTATGATTCACGTTTCACCACATCTAAAACCCAATAATCTTTAATTACTGCTAAAGAATAAGCTTGAGCTTTAGTTTCACAATCTAATTTTGAACTACTATCTGCAACCTCAATAATTAAATAAACTTCTGATGGTGTAGGATGATGATCTGCATAGTCCAAAGGATCAATTTTTACAACTGAAATATCTGGTTCTGATTCAGACCTATTATTTAATTTTACTGGGTCTTGAACACATATTAAAGCCCGATTTTCCAATCTTTTTTTTTAGTACATAGTTTATTCTTCCCGTTGCTGAACGGTGCGCTGTTGATTTTGCACTTTTACAAAGTATCTTTCCTTCTAAGAGGATGTTTGAAAAGTTTCCGGCGATTAGAAATCGCTACTACACAAACAAAGTCCACCTGCGTGGACTAACGAAAAATCAAGGCTTTTGAACCCACGAAGGTGGGTTTCGTCTGTGTAGCTGCGACTTCTAGTC
>NZ_JAQMSE010000141.1:0-15227 GCF_028330045.1 Aphanizomenon sp. CS-733/32 | reverse complement strand
TGCAGCCTACAAAACAAAAAACAAATCTCAAAACCAAAGAACCGTGGGGCGCACGGTCTTAAAGCTCAGTTAATGTCCTCATAGAGGAGTCACTGAGAAGCCCACACTCACCTGAAAGGGAGTGTGTGGAGTACGTCACAGAATTAAGTAGCTTGGACTAAGACAGAACTACCTTCAATTTTGGCTTGGTAAGTTTTCAGTGGTTTTTTAGCAGGTCCGTCTTGTGCCTGGCCATCACGAGCAAATTTTGCCCCATGACAGGGACAAACAAATTTGCTTTCTTTGGCTTTCCAGTCGATCGTACAACCTTGATGAGTACAGGTTGGATTCACAGCAATCAAATTTTTTGCGGTTTTAGATGTGCCAACCACTAATACTGCACCAATTGGGGAATTTTCCACCAATAGTTGACCAGTTTTGTCTAATTGTGCCACAGTACCCACCTTTTGCCAGCCCTTAGTAGCAGAATTAGATCCAGGATTGGCCGATGTACTGGTTTCGGGAGAACAGGCTGCAATTGCGACAGGTAAGGAACTAGCTAAACAACCTAATCCCACCCAATTTATAAATTCACGACGTTTCATATTTGCTGGTAATCAGTATGTGATTTTTCATCTATTATCACTGACAAAGGTTGATCCTGTCATTGTTTAAAGGGTGTTTGAAAAATATCATACTAAACACGGGTGAGATTTAAACTTTTGCCAAATGACAAAGAACCCAGATGTGTAGTCAACCGGGCGGTTAGAAACCGCGTCTACACAGGCAAAACCCACCTGCGTGGGTTTCAATCCTTGATTTTTCCTTAGTTTAGTCCGCGCAGGCGGACTTTGTTTGTACCTGAGTTCGACATAAGATAATTTTTGGAAAACTGCCCCAAATATGAGTCTCAAACCCGTCAGATATCAACAATCTGTTTATTTGCAGGATTTATGCAGTAGTAAAGCACCCTACAACAGATTTTTGGTGTGACACTTGCGTAAGTCTTAATCAAAAATGGTTATCATCAAATTCATCTATAGATGAATATATCATTCTATCGTTAACATCAGGATTGTCTATTTATCTGCTGTTTTATGTGATTAAATAAACCTAAAATCACGGAAACAATAGTTGAGAATAATCATTATCATCAATCAAACAATATATATTAAAAACTTGTCACAAAATTAAGTCCAGGCTATAAATTTTTACTTATATGTCTAATCTAATATTTATTTAATAATTACCTTGCCAAGTTGATCCATTTCTCAGAAAAACCTGTAAACTGATTTTAGTTGGTTCAGAGATGGTTTTGCATCTTCATCCAATGACCTAAGGTAATTAAACTTTGTTCCCATAGCGAAATCAGCCTTTTAATACCGAAAAGGCTATTTTTTAGCGCATTAGCAAGAGATGATAATAATCTTTCTTTAATTTTGATGTCTAATGTATGACTAAAAAATCTGCTTAAAAAATAACTTTGTAAATCAAGGGAATGTATTTATGTCTGAATTTTTTAATCAGGTTTCTCGTCGGAAGTTCATTGTCACTGCTGGAGTTTCCGCCAGTGCGGTATTACTCAAAGGCTGTTTAGGCAACCCACCAGAAACCACTGGTAATTCTGCAAAATCTGGTGTTCAAGCAGTAGCTAATATTAGTGACCAACAAAAACCAGAAACGACAAAAGTTAAACTGGGATATATTCCTATTGTTGAATCTGCACCATTAATAATTGCTTTAGAAAAAGGCTTTTTTGCTAAATATGGGATGTCAGATGTTGAACTTTCTAAACAAGCTTCTTGGGGTTCAGCAAGAGATAACGTAGAAATTGGTTCTGCTGGTGGTGGTATTGATGGTGGTCAATGGCAAATGCCCATGCCACACTTAATTACAGAAGGAAAAATTACTAAGGGTAATAAACCAATACCCATGTATGTTCTTGCCCAGTTAGTTACTCATGGTAATGCCATTGCGATCGCCAACAAACATCTAGGAAAAGGAATTAGCTTAAAACTCGATGCAGCTAAACCCCTATTTGCCCAACTTAAATCCTCCACACCCTTCACCGCAGCCTTCACATTCCCCCACGTTAACCAAGACTTGTGGATTCGCTACTGGTTAGCAGCAAGTGGTATTGACCCAGATACAGATGTCAAATTATTAACAGTACCAGCAGCGCAAACCGTCGCCAATATGAAAACCGGCACAATGGACGCTTTCAGTACGGGCGACCCCTGGCCTTTCCGCCTTGTTAACGACAAAATTGGCTTCATGGCGGCATTAACAGCCGAAATTTGGAAAAATCACCCCGAAGAATATTTTGCTATGAGAGGCGATTGGGTTGACCAAAATCCCAAAGCCACAAAAGCTTTATTAAAAGGTATCATGGAAGCCCAACAGTGGTTAGATAACTTTGATAATCGCCAAGAAGCCGCCCAAATTCTCGCCGCTAAAAAGTATTTTGGTCTATCTTCCCCAGCAGTTCTGGCTGACCCATACCAAGGTAAATATGACATGGGTGATGGTCGTAAAATAGACGACAAATCAATGGCTGCTTATTACTGGAAAGATGGCAAAGGTAGTGTTTCTTATCCTTACCAGAGTCATGATTTATGGTTTATAACGGAAAATGTGCGTTGGGGATTCTTACCCAAGGATTACATTACCAATGGTGCAACCAAAGCCAAAGAATTAATCAAAAAAGTAAACCGCGAAGATATTTGGAAAGAAGCAGCTAAAGAATTAGGAATACCTGCTGCTGACATTCCCACTAGTACCTCCCGTGGAGTAGAAGAATTTTTTGATGGAGTCAAATTCGACCCTGAGAACCCAGAAGCATATCTCAAGAGTTTGAAACTCAAAAAAGCCAGCATTTAATCAATAGATATGTCCAAAAAAGTAGAGACCTTACCTAGTTACAAAGTACAACCTGCTTGTGTAACGTCTCTACATTGGTTAAAAAAAGACAGATTTAATTTTCGCAAAATATCCATTAACCATTTATAAATTTGAGGAGAGATTCATGACTATAGCTCAAAAACGTTCCACCACTCCTAAATTCGATAATAACTTTTTATCAGGCTTACAAAAACAATTTCCTGAACTTGTGCCTCCGGCGATCGCATTACTTGTTTTTCTAACTATTTGGCAACTATTTTCATGGACTCCAGGGGCAACATTACCAGGACCAATCCAAGTTATTCAAGACACTTGGATCTTGATTTTGTATCCCTTTTATGATAAAGGTGGCACAGATAAAGGGTTATTTTGGCAAATTCTTGCTAGTTTACAAAGGGTAGCTATTAGTTATACCTTGGCGGCGATTGTTGGTATTGGTCTAGGTGTTTTGATTGGTGTCAACAAAACCATGTCAAAAGCCTTAGATCCTCTCTTTCAGTTATTAAGAACAGTACCTCCTCTAGCTTGGGTTCCTATTTCTTTGGCAGCATTACGCCAAAACGAACCAGCCGCATTATTTGTAATCTTCATCACCGCAATTTGGCCGATTCTGATTAACACTGCGGTAGGTGTAACCCAAATCCCTCAAGACTATAACAACGTTGCTAAAGTTCTCCAACTTTCTAAAAAAGAGTATTTCTTTAACATCTTAATTCCCTCCGCATTACCATACATTTTTACAGGGTTAAGAATTGCCATTGGTTTAGCTTGGTTAGCGATTATTGCGGCTGAAATCGTTATGTCTGGTATTGTCGGCATCGGCTTTTTCATCTGGGATGCTTATCAAAATAACAACGTCAGTGAAGTAATTTTGGCTTTAGTTTATATCGGTGTAGTTGGTTTAATCCTAGATAAACTCATGGCTGCATTACAAAACTGGATTTTACCAGAACAAAAATAGTTAGTTGTCAGTTGTCAATTACCAATCACCCATTACCAATCACCCATTAACAAACCTATGTCAGTATTTGTTGCCGTTGATCAAATTGATAAAGTTTTTGAATTAACAGGCGGTGGTCAATATATCGCCCTGAAAAACATTAATTTAGAAATCAAAAAAGGTGAATTTATCTCTCTTATTGGTCACTCTGGTTGCGGTAAATCAACACTTTTAAATATGATTGCCGGGTTAGATCTACCCACAGAGGGATTAGTAACATTAGAAGGACAAAGAATTAAAAAACCAGGACCAGATAGAATGGTAGTATTTCAAAACTATTCGCTTTTACCCTGGCGAACAGTGAGAGAAAATATTGCCTTAGCCGTAGATTCAGTATTAAATGGAATGCCAGCAGCCGAACGGAAAGAAATCATCGAACGGCATATAGATATGGTAGGTTTACGTCCCCATGCTAACAAACAACCAGGGATGTTATCAGGTGGACAAAAACAACGGGTAGCTATAGCCCGCGCCTTAGCAATTCGTCCTAAACTATTACTATTAGATGAACCCTTCGGTGCATTAGATGCACTGACTCGCGGGAATTTGCAAGAACAATTAATGCAAATTTGTGAAGAAAACGAAGTTACCGCAGTTATGGTGACTCACGACGTAGACGAAGCCGTATTGTTATCTGACAGAATTGTCATGTTAACCAACGGACCAGAATCGAAAATTGGCGACATTTTAGAAGTAGATATTCCCAGACCGCGTAAACGCATGGAAGTAGTAAAACATCCCAGCTACTACACCTTGCGGAGTGAAATGATTTACTTCCTCAACCAACAAAAACGCATCAAAAAAATTCGGGCGAGAAAAACTGCTGCGGTGGTTCGTCATGGTTTAGAAAAAGTTAATTTAGAAATTGGCTTCTTACCCATTACAGCTTGTGCCCCCCTGGCTATTGCTAAAGAAAAAGGCTTTTTCATCAAACATGGCTTAGATGAAGTTAATTTAGTCCGGGAAAGCAGTTGGCGGGGAATTGTAGACGGGATGACGGGGGGATATTTAGATGCGGCACAAATGCCCTCTGGTATGCCAATGTGGTTAAGTTTGGGAGGCAATAAAAACGAACCCTTACCCGTTGTCACAGCCCTAACAATGACCCGCAACGGTAACGCCATCACCTTAGCAAAACGTTTTTATGAAGAAGGTGTACATAGCTTATCCGACTTCAAAAAATACCTCCTAAAAACCCGCGAACAAACACACAGAATGGGCGTAGTCCATCCCGCATCAATGCACAATTTACTCCTGCGTTATTGGTTAGCCGCAGGAGGAATTGATCCTGATATTGACGTAGACATGAAAAATATTCCTCCTGCCCAAATGGTAGTAGATTTAAAAGGTGGAACTATTGACGGTTATTGTGTAGGTGAACCTTGGAATTATCGCGCAGCAGTTGAAGGTTCAGGCTTTACAATTGCCACAGATTTAGAAGTTTGGTTAGGACACCCCGGTAAAGTTTTAGGCGTGCGAGAAGATTGGGCAGAAACTTATCCAAATACCCATATTGCCTTAACCAAAGCCTTACTAGAAGCTTGCCAATATTGTGCAGATTCTGCCAACACCCAGGAAATTCGCCAAATTTTAGCAAGTCGGGATTATGTCAGCACAGATATTGAATATATCCAACTGGAAAACCCCAGTAGTGATAGTTGTGACTTAGATCATCCGATGCGGGAATATGCCCATCACCAATTTTATTCCGAGTCTGCCATTAACCGCCCCAGTCGGACAGAACAAATTTGGATTATGACTCAATTAGCACGGTGGGGTGATACTCCCTTCCCCAGAAACTGGGTAGAAATCGTCGAACGAGTGTGTCGAGTCCGCGTTTTCAGTACAGCAGCCAGAGAATTAGGCTTAGATATCAGTTACACCCGTCAACCCATTCAATTATTTGATGGTAAACCCTTCAACGCCGATGATCCCATTAGCTATCTTAACGATCTAAAAATCAAACGCGACTTCTCTATAGCCGAAGTCGTTCTAGATGCCCCCCGAAAAACCGCAGCTTAAAGGGGGGATAAATCTTGTGGGGTAGACATCCTGTCTGCCCAAAAATATAAAAGACGGGCAAGATGCCCATCCCACAAAACTAATAAAATCATCCTTTCTTCCTTTGCGTCTTTGCCTCTTAGCGTCTTTGCGCGAAACCTCCTACCAATTACCAAACAATGCAAAACCGTAACTTAATATCTACCAACACAACCACAATCAGCCGTCAACCGTTTTTACAAATTCAAGATGTTTGTAAAGTTTATCCCACTAAAAGTGGACCATTTACCGTTCTTGATGGTGTTAACCTCAACGTCGAACAAGGGGAATTTCTTTGCGTTATCGGTCACTCTGGTTGCGGTAAATCAACTTTATTAAACATGGTTTCTGGTTTTAACTTTCCGACAACTGGACAAGTTTTATTAGAAGGACAACCGATTACAAAACCAGGTCCCGACAGAATGGTCGTATTTCAAAACTACGCCTTATTACCTTGGAGAACAGCTTTTGAAAATATTTATCTCGCTGTTAATGCAGTTTATCCCACCAAGCCAGAAGCAGAAAAACGTTCTATTGTTCGGGAACATTTAGCTATGGTGGGACTGTCCGATGCAATGGAGAAGAAGCCAATGCAAATGTCTGGAGGAATGAGACAGCGGGTTTCTATTGCCCGTGCTTTGGCTATTCGTCCCAAAGTGTTGATTTTAGATGAACCTTTTGGGGCGTTAGATGCGATCACCAAGGAAGAGTTACAGGAGGAGTTACTAAAAATCTGGAATGATAATCGTTGTACAGTTTTGATGATTACCCATGATATTGATGAGGCTTTATTTTTGGCTGACAAGTTGGTAATGATGACTAATGGCCCTCATGCCAAAATAGGGGAGGTGATGGAAATTCCCTTTGCAAGACCACGGGATAGAGCGAGAATTATGGAAGATCCCCAATATTATCAACTCCGCAACTATGCGTTAGATTTCTTGTTTAATCGTTTCGCTCATGATGACGTAGGTTAAAGTAAAAAGGCGGCGAATTAAGTTTCGCCTCTTGTCTATTTTCTCAGAAATCAATAATGGTTTTCATAGAAGAAAACTTATACATTGACCAATACGGCCAATTTTTGGGCTACATATAAGCAAAAACTTATATGATGTATATGTTATTTATAATATTTTTTTAATAATTCATGTTTTTGGGTTAATTTTTGCGACCTAAAGGCTGTATGCTGTTTTTAATCAAACAGTAAATCCCTGGGTTTCAAAAAAACTAAAAGCGGATATATTTTTTTACATGATTGTGTTTCAGGGTAACTAGGGTTTCTCCTTGAGTAGTACCTTAGCTCATAATTTATGTAAATTGTCAACCGTAATCATCAACCAGCAGGATATTTTACACTTGCTGTTTTTTGTACTGAGGACACAGTTAAGCACTACTTAAGGAGCATTTACAAATGTACTTTGACAAACAAATTTTCACAAAACTTAAATGTTGAACTGAAAGATTTAGATCAGCATTGATAAATGCTCTAACGCAAACAGCGTTGTGTAAATTGCATCGGCAGAAATTAGCTAACACTCATATTTCCAACTAACTAATAAACTAGGTAACTGAAATAATTGTTACCAGAGTTTATTATTACCAAATTTTCATGGTTGCATAATTAGCAACCAGATCTTTAGCGGATGAAAATAGTTTTTTTCTGTAGCTAAATGCTCTTAACTGTACTTCATCTTCAACTATTGTAATACTCCTCTCTAGAGGAGAAACAAGGAGGTATTCGTGGATTTTGTGTCCTTATTTATCACTGACTTTATTGCCCAGTTGCAGTCCCCAACACTGGCTTTTTTGATTGGTGGGATGATTATTGCTGCCCTTGGTAGTGAATTGGTAATTCCAGAGTCAATTTGTACAATCATCGTCTTCATGTTACTCACCAAAATCGGTCTAACCGGTGGAATTGCGATCCGTAATTCCAACCTAGCGGACATGATTTTACCCGCATTGTTTGCTGTAGTCACAGGTATTGCGGTTGTATTCATCGCCCGCTATACATTGGCCAAGCTGCCAAAGGTCAAAGTCGTTGATGCGATCGCAACTGGGGGGTTGTTTGGTGCGGTGAGTGGTTCTACCATGGCCGCCGGACTGACGGTACTGGAAGAACAAAAAATTCCATTTGAAGCATGGACTGGCGCACTCTATCCCTTTATGGATATCCCCGCGCTCGTAACGGCGATTGTGGTAGCTAATATTTACCTCAACAAGAAGAAGCTTAAAGAATCACCCGCACTTGCGATGGAGGAGTCTTTGAGTAAGCAGCCCGTTGCGGCTGGTGATTATCCCAGCACCAGGCAGGAGTATCTCAGCCAGCAGAAAGATCCTGATGATAATCGGGTCAAGATATGGCCGATCATTGAGGAAAGCCTCCGGGGTCCTGCCTTATCGGCAATGTTATTAGGAATGGCTTTGGGACTGTTCACCCGCCCGGAAAGTGTCTATAAAAGCTTTTACGATCCCGCCTTTCGTGGTTTGCTTTCCATCTTGATGCTGGTTATGGGTATGGAGGCTTGGTCCAGAGTTGGTGAATTGCGTAAGGTAGCTCAATGGTATGTTGTGTATAGTGTGATAGCACCGTTTATACATGGTTTAATCGCCTTCGGTCTCGGCATGATTGCCCACTACACAATGAATTTTAGCATGGGCGGTGTCGTAGTCCTGGCTGTTATCGCTTCCTCTAGTTCAGACATCTCCGGTCCTCCTACATTACGAGCAGGTATCCCTTCGGCCAATCCATCGGCATATATAGGTGCTTCCACAGCCATTGGTACGCCAATTGCGATCGGTTTGTGTATACCCTTCTTTATCGGACTTGCCCAGGCGATCGGCGGCAAGTAATCCCAGACCAGTCGCGGTCTGTCGGCTCTCCCTTGACCCCGCAGACCCAGTAGATTAATATACTTAATTTAAGAAGGTAAGCAATATGTCCAAGAAAGCTAACAAGCTCGTCATCGTCACGGAAAAGATTCTGATGAAAAAGGTCGCCAAGATCATTGATGAATGCGGGGCAACCGGTTATACGGTGGTGGATACTGGCGGTAAAGGCAGTCGTAACGTGCGCTCTACAGGTAAACCCAACACTGCTGACACCGATTCAAATGTAAAATTCGAGGTACTTACCGAAAATCGGGAGATGGCCGAGAAGATTGCGGATCAGGTCGCAATCAAGTTTTTCACCGATTATGCGGGCATTATCTATATCTGTGAGGCAGAGGTACTGTACGGAAGACATTTCTGTGGACCAGACGGCTGTTGAGTTGAAACGACGCAGACCTAAAAAGCCGGGGCATGACCTCGGCTTTATTTGAGGGTAGTGTAACCCACCTTCCGCACCCTAAACTGTCACACAACGAAAATTGGTCGTTTGGGGATTTGGGATTGGCGAACTGCTTGCAGCAGCGCTTCGCTATCGCTACCTAAAATTTAGACCATTTTGTAAT
Organism: Aphanizomenon sp. CS-733/32; assembly: GCF_028330045.1. Lineage (NCBI taxonomy): Bacteria > Bacillati > Cyanobacteriota > Cyanophyceae > Nostocales > Aphanizomenonaceae > Aphanizomenon > Aphanizomenon sp. CS-733/32. Next base: position 5,852 of record NZ_JAQMSE010000141.1, on the reverse strand, counting down.
GAATGATCAGCTATGGTGAAAAATTAATTTCCTACGTGGAGAGAGGGAACAGGGAACAGGAAAAAAATATGTGTAATTTATTCTTCCTAATTACTTAAATATCAAATCATTATCCAACCACAAGCGCAGAAAGCAATAGAAGTCGCTTATTTCTGGTTTAGTAATATTTCTCACCAAAAGGCTAGAACATGGTAGGAAGGATTATATAAATCTATTTTATCACTATAAGAAATGCCTTCTCGTTGTTCTCTAGCATTTGAAAATGAATTTTTTGATCAAGAAATACGACAACTGAATATATGGAAAGGGAAGAAACGCCTATCGAATTATTTTTACAATTGTTGATGATAATGTTGAAAATTCTATAATCAGTTAAGTCTCAACTTTTTGATCATCCTGCACTGAGATTTTCAGCAAATGGATGTAAATAATTCCATATACAAACTACAAAAGGTAGCTAAAATGAGTCTCCGCGCACTATTGTTAGTAAATAGTAATTCTCGTCAAGGACAAGAACGTTACCAAGAAGCGATAAATTGTTTAAATAAATTGGGTTTAGAGATAATTACAGAATCTACAGAACATCCAAATCAATTAGGTGATTTGATTCGGCATTATCAACAAGAAATAAATTTGGTAATTGTGGGTGGTGGTGATGGTACACTGAATGCGGCTATTGAGGCGATAGTCGAGACTCAACTACCTTTGGGTATTTTACCTTTAGGAACAGCTAACGACTTAGCAAGGACTTTAGGAATTCCCAATTCTCTAGCGGAAGCGTGTCAAATTATTGCTTCTGGAAAGTTACGCAGGATTGATTTAGGTTGTGTAAATGGTAAATATTTTTTTAATGTGGCCAGTTTGGGGTTAAGTGTAAAAATTACTCAACAATTAACTAAGGAAATTAAACGGCGTTGGGGTATATTTGCTTATGCGGCAATTGCATTCCAAGTAATTTGGAAATCCCGCCCTTTTAGTGCAGAAATTCGCATGAATGATGAATCAATTTATGTTAAAACTGTGCAAATTGCTGTGGGTAATGGTCGCTATTATGGTGGGGGGATGGCTGTAGTTCACGATGCAGCTATAGATGATCAAAGGCTGGATCTTTATAGCTTAGAAATTGATCATTGGTGGCAAATTCTGCCTTTGCTGCCGGCTATGCGTCAAGGACGACATATTCATTCGCCAAATGTTCGCGCCCTGGAAGGTCAGGAAATCACAGTATACACTCGCAGACCCCATTCTATTAATACAGATGGAGAAATCACCACCCATACTCCGGCTGTGTTTCGGGTTGTTCCTCAAGCGATCGCTGTTTTAGCTCCCTGACTATCATCTTAAACTATGATTTACCTAATTGATCTGATTTATTTGATGACATCTTAACTATTCTTTAAGGTAGAAAATGAAGATCAAAACTCCTATCTGTCACGAAAGAAACATTCAGCGGTGTTCACTTCTAAATTTTGCTGTATCATAAGAATCACAAAAATCATTAAAATCATAGTTATGAATTTACGCTTTTCTCAAGAAATTAAATCTCTTCTAGAACGTTTAAGTGAACAACCGCTAACTTTAGGTGATATCCTCGCAGAAACTTCCGAACGGGGTTTTAGTTTGGTAATCACATTACTGGTATTACCTTTTCTATTTCCCATGCCTCCAGGCTTGAGTAGTCCTTTAGGTGGGGCTTGTTTATTATTATCATTGCAAATGGTTTTAGGCAGAAGAACACCTTGGCTACCCAAAAAAATTGCTAATTATAAATTTCCCAACGCTTTCGCTAAAATCATCTTACAAAATCTGCGGCGCGTCACTAGGATATTAGAGAAAATTGCCCGTCCTCGATTACAAAAAGTCGCTAATCATCCTTGGATTTGGCGATTTAATGGGCTGTGCATCTCTTGGTTAACAATATTATTAATTTCTCCTGTTCCTTTTACCAATCCTATTCCGACTGTGGGAATTTTACTTTTAGCAGTTGCGACCATTGAATCGGATGGGTTATTAATGTGTATTAGCTATATTGCTACTCTCTTAATTACTTTACTATTTGGTTTTATTGGTTATGCCCTATGGTTAGCCCCCAATTTACTCCCTGCTATTTTCAAATAGAATTTTTGACATTTCCTATGATATGTTGCTAGAATAGAAATCCCAAAGCCCAAGGCCAAGAAAAACCCCCAGCGAAAAGCCGAGGGTAATAGTTTAATTAAGGTGCATCTACTATTTGAGTATCCATCGCCGTTCTTCCTCCATCCGGATAGTTTCAGTGGAACTTTGATTTTTTATGCTGTTAAACTACCAGATCCCCAGATCCCCGACTTCTCTAAGAAGTCGGGGATCTAATAATATCCCACCCGTACCAATGTAGCACAGCTAACCATGCGGCTGATAGTAACCCAGCAATACTCAAGGTTAAGCCAGTAAAAGGAATTAATAACCCAAATACAGGTAAAACAACTCCAGCGATTGTACAAATAATTGCTGCTAAAGAAACACGACGATTTGCGCCTAAACCATAACTTAAAGCTAATAAAATTAGTGCCATCATCAACCAAGCTAATTCAGCATTAATTATCCGTGACAGATAGGTTAGTGTTAATAAACAAGCAAAGAAAATGCCTCCAGCAATGGCGACATTTTTCAAAGTCATGGGTAGGGATAAGTACAGCAGCAATATCCACCATAAAAACAAAGCCGGTGCTAACAACAACAACCGGGGAATAATGCCAGTTTTGCCAATAGGTTTAGTGCTAGTAAAGACACCAAAAGGATTTTTTACAGCCACATTTTCGGCAAAAATCCAAGTAAATTGGGTGCTTTTACCGTCAACTTTAATATCATCAGGAGTAATCCCACTGGCAAAATCAGCATTATTAAAATTAGCGATCGCCACCAGCCTAAATTGCGAAAGTAACTGATTTGTGGCACTATAAACCCAGCGGGGACCACCATCGGCTTTATAGGTAACTTTAAAAATAGTTTCTTGTCCCGGTTCTAAGCGGAAAGGAAAACTATAATCATCATTATTTGTTTGTTTTAGTCTTGTCCCATCCCGTTCTACTTTGTAACCGCGCAGGATAGAATAACCATTAGGGGGTGGTACTTCCCAGAAAAAACTATTAATATTACTCAGTTGGTTAATAACTTTGTAATTAGCTGTATAGTCTGTCTGATAAATAGAACTGCGATTTTGGACATCTACACTTTGATTAATTTTAACCTGAATTTCTGAACTTGCTAAAGCGAGGTAACGAGTAACTTTTTGTTTGTCGTTAACTTTGACTATTTTTCCATTAACTTGGGTAGTATAAACATAAGGTTCTTCAGTAATGTAGCGAACTTGGGGAGAAACTTGTTCGAGTTTATCACCTGCTACAGTAGCCGCAACTTCAGAGACTTTTGCTTGTTCCCAATAATGGTAACGATTGCTTAAAGTTGAACACAAAAAAAAGCCAGTTACTAACAAAATTAAGATTAAGGTTAAATGCTGTAATCCTTGCAATAATTGGGAGTAACGAATTGACAATTGACCGAAAAAAACCGCTTGTTCGGTCGAATATCTTCCCAGAGAAAAACTAATTAGGGCAATTGCCACTCCCAAGGCTATAATTAAAAAAAATAATAATAGCGAACTTTGGAGTAATTGAGTACCAAATTGCAATAATTCCTGGGGATGTGTTAAATCAGGTAAACCGGGAATACCTTTAGCGTCAACAGACATAATAGATATTTGGGTAGTTTTGACACTCTGACAGATTTAATACCACAAAAGTTGCCAGCACCGCAAAGCGGAAGTCAAAGGTCAAAAGTCAAAAGTCAAAAATAATAGTTCTCTATTTTCGGAAATAATATTAAGATATGGCGATCGCTATTGATTTTGGTACAAGTAACACAGTTATCACTCGTTGGAATCCTGTCACTCAACAAGCAGAAACTCTGAATTTGCCTAGTTTATCAGCGCAACAATTTATCAACCCTCCACTAATACCTAGCTTAGTTTATGTAGAAAATGCCAGCACGGAGACAATTATAGCTGGACAACAGGTGTGCGATCGCGGTTTAGATATCAAAACTGATCAAAGATTTTTCCGTAACTTTAAACGCGGCATCGGTGCAGAGATTCAGGGTTTTTTGCCAGAACTGGATGGTAAAAATATTACCTTTGAACAAGTAGGACAATGGTTTTTAAGCCAAGTAATTGCCGAATTAGCCATCCTCGAAGGAAACATAGATTCCTTAGTTTTAACCGTACCTGTAGACAGCTTTGAAGCCTATCGTTACTGGTTAGGGAAAGTTTGTCAATCCCTACCCGTCGCCCAGATCCGAATGTTAGATGAACCCACCGCAGCCGCATTAGGTTATGGTTTAGCAGATCAAGGAACTCTCTTGGTTGTTGACTTTGGTGGAGGAACATTAGATTTATCTTTGGTAAGCTTAGAACAGGGAAAACAAGCTAAAACCAAACCTTTAGGATTTCTCCTTAAATGGGGTGATAAAACTCTAGGGGAAGATTCTAAACAAAAGATGAAAACAGCCCGTGTATTAGCCAAAGCAGGGCAAAATCTCGGCGGAACTGATATTGATAATTGGATAGTAGATTATTTTGCCAAAACTCAGGGATTACCAGTTAGTTCTCTCACCACCCGACTTGCGGAACGAGTGAAAATTCAGTTATCTACCCATGATCAAGCTAGTGAAGTTTATTTTAATGATCAAACCTTTGAAAGTTATGAAATGGATCTTGATCGTTACACCTTTGAAAATATTTTGAAAGAAAACGGATTTTTCGATAAGCTGCATGATTCAATGATGACATTACTACAGCAAGGGCGACGCTATGGCATAGAAATTGATGATATTAATGCAGTATTATTAGTTGGTGGAACTGTACAATTACCAGTGGTACAGACATGGATAGAACAATATTTTGAACCAGAAAAAATCCGTCGTCGTCTGCCTTTTGAAGCGATCGCCCATGGTGCATTACAAATCACCCAAGGCATAGAAATCAAAGACTACCTTTATCATAGCTATGGTGTGCGTTATTGGGATCGCCGCAACCAACGTCACAATTGGCATCCTATCATTAAAACCGGACAACCTTACCCGATGACTCAACCAGTAGAATTAGTTTTAGGCGCTTCCGTAGACAATCAACCCAGCATAGAGTTAATTATCGGGGAATTAGGTGCAGAAACAGGTGCAACAGAGATATACTTTGATGGCGATCGCTTGATTACTCGTCAACTTAATACTCCTGTAACTACCGTTAAACCCCTCAATGATAGCGCAAATGCCAGTAAAATCGCCAAACTCAAACCTCCAGGATTTCCCGGCAGCGATCGTATTAAAATCTATTTTCAAGTAGATGAACAACGGTTTTTAAGAGTTACCGTTGAAGACTTATTAACCAACAATACCCTAGTAGAAAATCAACTTGTAGCACAATTGAGTTGAGGAGAACGATCAATTAGGGCTGGCTGAATAAACCTGAAAGCATTACATATAAAGGATTTGAGCCTATTTTAATTGGAAAAAGTGCAAGCTTTTATGATGTGGAAACTTAAAAACCTTGCATTTAATTTCTACTCCCAGGAAATATCGCTATCATTCAACTCTTGAGACTGTTCCCTGTTCCCTATTCCCTATTCCCTAGTCTCCACAGATCACTTTTTCAGCAAACCCCAATTAACAGTCAAGCTATTGGTGACGTACTCCACACACTCCCTTTCAGGTGAGTGTGGGCTTCTCAGTGACTCCTCTATGAGGACATTAACTGAGCTTTAAGACCGTGCGCCCCACGGTTCTTTGGTTTTGAGATTTGTTTTTTGTTTTGTAGGCTG
>NZ_JAQMSE010000140.1:0-26178 GCF_028330045.1 Aphanizomenon sp. CS-733/32 | reverse complement strand
GACTAGAAGTCGCAGCTACACAGACGAAACCCACCTTCGTGGGTTCAAAAGCCTTGATTTTTCGTTAGTCCACGCAGGTGGACTTTGTTTGTGTAGTAGCGATTTCTAATCGCCGGAAACTTTTCAAACATCCTCTAAGAGAGAGTAGCGATCGCCCCATCACTTTTATTACCGTTATACCCTTTCCTGGATAGTATTATGACTAAGAACGTAAGTATTTATAATCAGTCAACTTCCGAGGTAGATGAAAAGTATCTAGAAGCATCCCAACAGTTGCAGCTAGATAAACAAAATTATGGTTCTGATTATATTCATCTTTATGTTGATGATATAGAAGGTGATTGGCTGGAAAATTGGGATTGGGAAGATGATTTAACAGATTATATTGATGCTTTTTATCATCATTGTGAACAGGGAAATTATCAATTTGCTTTTGATACTTTAAAGGCTGGTGATGATTTGTTGAAAAAGCTAGAGAATCGTGAAAAATGTTTAGAACTTTATAGTTATCTAGTTAAAAGATTAGATTTACAAAATACAAAAGAAGAGAAAGAAAGAAATAAAGAAATTTTGAATCAAGCTAAACAACGTATTTTTATGTTGCAAATTGGAAAACTACGCATGGGAAGAAAATACAGCAGAAGACGTGATTATAGACATAGTATCAGATCCTTTAATATATCTAAACTAAAGTCAAGTAAAATTTAATTTTTACCTGACTTTATTTCTTAAATTTTACCAGTTTTCATTTGGAATCAGCCAATCTTCCGATGGCTCATGTCCTGCATCAATAGCGCCATTAATGTAGGAAACCACATCTTCAATAGCTTTTTCCACAGCAGCAGATTCAGTTTCACGATTTTTCAAACTAGAATAATATGGTCCAAGTTGCAGAGGTGTCTTTACATCATGGCTCACTTCATAGGTGTAAGGCTCTTTCTCTGAGATAGTATTTTTGTAAATTCTAACTTTTATAGATGGACTAAAATCATTCTTACACTTTAGGTGAATCTTTATCTCGTTTAAAAGAATATAAGCTCCAGTTACTTTCGGAGATTCTTTTAATAAGCTTTTAATATCTTCAGACATTTCAAATTTTCTTTTTGGCAAATTAAGAGGATGTTTTAAATTATATATCTTCTTGTCTGGAATCATGGTATTTTTATTCATTACTATTCCCTATTGAATATATTTATGCAAATCAATTTTCAAACCTTTACCGTCAACAAACGATTTCCCCTCACCATTAGTCGCGGGACAACAGCACAAACAACAAATATCTGGTTACAAATTACCGCAGAAGAAATTGCAGGTTGGGGAGAAGCATCTCCTTTTGGTGTGGGCAACCATAGGCAATCTACTGAAAAAATCCAAGAAACTTTGCAGCAAATCATACCTGCTTTACAAAAGTATAGCCCTTGGCAACGGCAGGAAATTGAGGCACTATTAGAACAAATGCAAATTCCTTCCGCAGTCAAAGCGGCTGTAGATATGGCATTACATGATTGGTTGGGTAAGCGTGTGAATTTGCCATTGTGGCAACTGTGGGGACTGGATGGAAATGCTATAGTGCCAACATCGGTAACAATTGGCATTAATTCCCCAGCAGGTGCAAGGGCAAGGACGCGAGACTGGTTACAATTTATGGATGTGCAATTATTAAAAGTCAAATTAGGTTCAACCGAGGGAATAGAAGCAGATCAAAAAATGTTGTTAGCGGTACGGGAAGAAGCAGCCGGAAAAGATGTATTTGTTGATGCTAACGGAGGTTGGAGTTTAACGGATGCTATAAATATGTGTAATTGGTTAGCTGATTTGGGAATCAAGTATGTAGAACAGCCTTTAGCAAGAGGTGAAGAAGCAAATTTAGCCGAATTGAAAAAACATTCGCCGTTACCAATTTTTGTAGATGAAAGTTGCTTTACCAGTGCGGATATTCCCCAATTAGCTAATTATGTGGATGGTATTAATATCAAATTAATGAAATCTGGGGGAATCTCCGAAGCTATGCGAATGGTGAATACAGCCAAAGCCCACAATTTACAAGTCATGTTTGGCTGTTATTCTGATAGTTGTCTTGCTAATACCGCCGCTTTACAACTTGCACCACTGGCTGATTATTTGGATTTAGATAGTCACTTAAATCTAATTGATGATCCTTTTACTGGTGCAGTGGTGGAAAATGGGCGAGTTTTGCCGAATAATTTACCTGGTTTGGGAGTGAAATATTGTGCGTCTGTCGCTTAATCAAAAAATAGCAATTCTTCTCCATGAGGGAATTACTGGAGTTCAGGGAAAAACGGGGTTATCAATTTTACGTTACAGCGAGTCCCCCATTGTGGCGGTGATTGATAGAGAAACTGTAGGTAAATCTTTAGTCGAGTTAACTGGTATTCAGCGAGATGTGCCAATTGTGGCATCTTTAACAGCAGCTTTACAGTACAAGCCGGAAGTTTTGGTAATTGGGATTGCGCCTAAAGGTGGTGCTGTTCCTGATGATTATTGGGTGGATATCAAAGATGCCCTCAAAGCCGGAATGTCGTTGGTAAATGGATTACATACACCAATGGCAAATATACCGGAATTAACTGCCCTCCTCAAACCAGGACAATTAATTTGGGATGTCCGCAAAGAACCAGCTAATTTAGATGTAGCATCAGCAGTGGCGCAAAATCTGCCATGTCGGCGGGTGTTGACGGTGGGAACGGATATGGCTATTGGTAAAATGTCAACTAGTTTGGAATTACACCGGGTGGCTAAGTTGCGGGGTATCCGTTCTAAGTTTTTGGCTACCGGTCAAACTGGGTTAATGTTGGAAGGGGAAGGGGTGGCTTTAGACGCGGTGCGGGTGGATTTTGCTGCTGGTGCGGTGGAACAGTTGGTAATGCGTTTTGGTCAACATTACGACATTCTACAAATTGAAGGGCAAGGTTCTCTTTTACACCCTGGTTCAACGGCTACTTTACCGTTAATTCGGGGTTCTCAGCCTACACATTTAATTTTAGTGCATCAAGCGGGACAAACTCATAACCGTAATAATCCTCATGTACCGATTCCAGCGTTACCGGAGGTGATTAGGATGTATGAAATTGTTGCTAGTGGTGCGGGGGCTTTTCGTCCTGTTCCGGTGGTGGGAATTGCTTTGAATACTCGGAATTTGGGAGAAGTAGAGGCAAAAAATGCGATCGCTCAAACTATAGCAGAAACTAAGTTACCTTGTACAGATCCGATTCGGTTTGGGGCTGGGTTACTATTGGATGCTGTTATGCAAAGTTAAAATTTCTGAACGGGTAGTATATATGCACTACCAAGATTTAGGAAAAACTGATCAAACTGTCAATTTAGCCTGGATAATCACATCATTAAAGTCATTATCACCACCACCAGCTAAATCTTCAAACCCGAAAGTGTTATTTCCTAATAGGCGAATGTGATCTATCTTATCAGAATTAGCTCCTAAATAGGCAAAGTAAGTTTGATCAACTTGTCCATTTATAACTTGGTCTACAGTTCGACCATTGGTAAGGATAAATGGCGCAAAAATACTCCCTCCTGTTAATAGTTTATCAGTAAAAGTTGCAGTTCCTTGATTATCAACCCGTAGATCAATTCCCGCTACACGATTGTTGATAGCTGCTTGTGCATAACCTGAATCACTTGGACGGAAATCAACAGTACCATTACCATCAACATCAATACCTCCATTTTCATCAGTCACTTTATAAAAACCCACAAAATTGTTAAAAGCTGCTTCTCTATTGACAATAAAATCAACTTTTACATCTTGGGTTATATCTCTTAAATCAATCACTTCTCCTTGTTGTTTTCCTTGCAGATTTGCACCTAATGGTAATGGGTCATTTGTGGATTTAATGTTCACTACCAAATCTTTGAAATCGGCATGATTATTAGAGCCATCTTTCCAACTCAAAGAGAAACCATCAGTACCTAAATCTCTAATATTTTGGTTTGAAAGGTCAGAGAACAGGATATTCGTAGCAGCGGTAATTCCAGTTTTAACACTATCAATTGTGCCATTTTTGATCAAGAAGAATCTTAGGTTATCGCTAGAATTAAATTCTAATATGCTGTTCAATTTGTTGATATTAAATCCGTTGGGAATATTGGCAATAGTGGAGAAAATTACTTTTGATTTATTCAAAGCCGCTTGGGTATAACCTGTTTCTCCTGGGGTAATGCCGTTAATTTTACCTTGAGCATCATCAACAGTAAATACACCTAGTTCATTTACCAGATTAGAACTACTTCCCGCAAGGTTTACTTGAAGTTTTGGTTTACCAGCACTACCCGAAATAGTAAAAAGATCATCAGCAATTTTTGTGAGTGTTGATGTTCCTAAAGCAGAATTTAAGGTGACTAATGATTGGTCATCTTCATTGGGGTTATTATTGTTAGGAGTGGAATCGGGGTCAGTTTCATTAACTGCTATTAATTCAGCGGTGTTAGTAATAGCTCCTAACTGATTAACTTTGGCTGTTAGCTTGAGGTTACGAGTGAGATTATCTCTCATATTACCTACATCCCACAAACCAGTTTGACTATCATAAGTTCCTTGGTCAGCTAAATAAGAAACAAAGTCTAGTTCAGAAGGGAGGATATCTTTGACTTTGATACCACTAGCAGTTCCAGTTCCCTTATTTGTCAGAGTAAGGGTAAAATTAATTTCATCACCGATTTGAGGGTTAGAATTATCTACAGTCTGGATTAACTCTAAATCAGTAGCAGTCGGAGTAATTGGACTAACATCTACAGCCACAGTTACAGAATCATTATTAGGATTAGGATCACTTTCTGTACTAGATATATTAGCCGTAGAAGTTACAGTTCCAGCAATGAAAGGTGAAACTTCAATAGTTGCTGTGACAGTTTCTCCACTATTTAAATTGCCTACATCTATTAATACAATTCTATCAGATTGAGAAACCTGCCCTTTACTCGCATTAGCAGCAATAAATTTAACTCCATTTGACAGATATTCCGTCAGAAATACTCCAGTAGAATTATTCGGTCCTTTATTTTGAATATTAATCGTGTAACTGAAATTCTCTCCCAAAAGAACATTTGGATTAGATAATACAGAAATCTCTAAATCTCCACCTGAAGTTGGAGTATTAGGATCTTGAGGTATATCTGTAAGAACAACGTTGAGATTTTTTTGTTCTCCAATTGCTAAGAAACCGCTAGAATCAACACCAGTAGCTTGTGTACCCTGAACACCACTTACTTGAACGTAGTGATCTTGCCCTAAACCACTCAATTCTAATGTTGCTGGAGAATCAACTTCACCAAATACCCAACCAATTCCATCTTGTTCACCAAACCAAACACTATTAGGGATTTCTGCGAGAACACCAGTAGCTTGGCTATATCCCAATCGTCGTCCTTGAGCATCTATTAAGAAACCATCTACAGGATCATTTATGAAATTCCATACATTTTTAGCCAGCCCAAAACTAAGTCCAGATTTACCAGTTGAGATTTGCTTGCCTTTCTCTAATTTAGCGCCCAAGGTCTCTAAGATAAACTGCTGTACTCCTTTGTCGCTAGGCAATTTTCCATGCTCTACGCCATTAAATCCTCTATTCTGCTTTCCTTGAAGATAGGTTGAGGATTGAAGTGGGACAGTGCCATCACCACTATTTGGCGTTTCAATATCTTCCCACCATTGTTCATTAGTAGCAGGAATGTGACCTGGCGCTCCTTCAGTAAAAGATTCAACAGAGGGAGCATATATATCTAGGACATCACCAGGAAGATCAACTAATTTTTTAGGACTTGTTCTACTCTCAACAGAAGTTATAGTTTTGACATTGTCTCCAAAAACAACCGTAATATTACTTCTATCTGTAACCAGACCGGTATTAACGTTCAAATCTAATAGCAATGAGTTCTCTTGATTGGGTTGGACATTTGCTCCAAAATTGTAAGTTGCTAAAAGTGCTTTAATCGTGGGAATATACTGATCTATAAATGCCTCTTTACTGGCTTTACTAGTCAAATCAGAATTCTTTGATTGAGCAATAACTGTTGCTTGAGTAATAGCTGTTGGACCATTTATAGTCCGTCCTTGCAGTAATTTTTGATAGGCAACATTGGCAAACTGCCGCATCACAAGACTGTAGCCAATATCGGCATTCCAATCATCATTAATAGGATTCCATGCTTTAGGCGCACCTTGATTTGGCACTCCTAGCATAATCAAATTATCTATCTTGGGTAATGTTACACCATAAGCATCACTTTGAATATATGTTCTAGTAACTAAACCACCTGTACTATGTGCAATTACATCAACAGACTCTAAAGGAGCAGAATCGGGAAAACGTTGTTGCCATTTTTCAGACGCTTGTTTTAACCAATAGCCAAGATAGTCAACACCATATTCATATTTATTATCAGTAATGCTGGCAGCAGATATCTCACTGATTATTCCATCACGTGAACCATCATTTGGTCCTGGTGCTAATCGCCAGTCATAAGGAACAACAAACAGGTCTTCTCCTAATTTATAACCTGTATTTTGAAGTGTTGCGATTAAATCATCATAGCTATGCACCAAAGGATCAATTACTAATTCATTGGGATTTAAACCTCGATTTAAAACCCATCTTTCATAATTATTACGAGTAGTAAAAGAACCGCCAATACCAGGGAGAATTAAAATTGGTTTTCTAGAAGTTGTGATATTATAATTCCAAGCTGTCCCAGAATCATTTGTTGCTAATATAACCTGTAATTCATCAGATTTTCCTTGAGGAATACTCACTGTTCCTGTTTTACTACCCGGTACAAATCCCGTATTTAGGATTTCTTTGCCTTCATATCTAAGTATGAGTTGATCGGGAATAGTGAACATTTCATATTCATATTTAACTGTTCCTCCACCTTTAGAGTCTAATTTAATTGTTTTTTGACTACCTTCAAAACCGCCACTAACAAAACCAGTAGTTGCCTTTTCAATTTGAAGTATCTGTCCATCCAAATTTATAGTTGCAATATCATTCTTAGCCTTTAACTCCTGTAACTGATCAGGCTCAAATGTCTTTCCTTGCACCAAAGCCGCAAAAATCGCTCCTTCTTCACCGGGAGTATCAACTGTATTTATTTTTGCATCTACAGCATGACCAATTTCTTCTAATAATACTGAAGTAATAGAAGCAATATTTGCGGTATTCTGGTTGACAAAATCTTGGGATAAATAAATGGTATTAGTAGCTTGAGCATAAGCTCCCATTGCTCCATCAATTTCAGCTTCTGGGCGAACTTCAATATTAGGAATTATGCTAAAGTCTTCATTTTGCCAATCTTTTTGGATTTCAGTTATGTCAACTTTAACGCCAAAATTTAACTGCATTTTGGTTTGAAAATCTGGACTATTGGCAAAATCATGTAATTGTTTTTTGGCTAATTCTAAAGCCGTTAATATCAAACTATTTTGTTTTTGGGTCAGCAAATCATTAGCTAATTTTGAATTTGCAGTAGATTGAGAAATAGACATAGTTTTCACTTCCTGATAAATTAAATAAACAGCATTGAAAAATTGGTAACTGTACAGGAAATAGCCTAATCAATTACTATTGCATAATCCTGTAAGCTTTTCACCATTACGGCATCTTTGCAAGAGTCTATCTAAATTTTTCCCCCATTTTCTACAAGCATCTGTATTACCATCTTGGCATTGATCTGAAAGAGGAATATCAGTAATTATTCCTATATATTTCCAACTATCATTAACTAATTTGTACATTTCTCCAGAGCGAGCAACTGCTATAGTTAGATTTCCCCACGTTCCTGTTGATATTGAAGAACCATTGGCATCGAGTCTGACAAAAGTACCACAAACATCAAGACTTACAGGAACTAAACTAAATTTAAAAGGTGAATTTACAGGTTTGCATTCATAAGTTTGTCCATTAGCTGGTTGATTGTTAATTAATGTAGCTGCTATGGCAAAGGATATACCTATAAAAAATAATTTCATGGTCAAGAATTTATTTCTAGATAAGTTGATATTCATTAATCTGCTCCAATTATTACAGCGATTTCCAATCATATAAGGTACATCTTAGCCCCCTCATCGCTTGCGGGGAAGGGGTTGGGGGTGGGGTTTTTGTTCCGGGTTTGATGACAACTTGCTGTATGTTTGGCTATTATTTTCTAGGGGAAGTGTTGAATGATGAGCAAGATTCAAGCAAGCTATCATTCAACATAAAAATATATTTTGAACTAATTACTGATTTGGTATCAGTTCTGTCCTGGTGCAATTGTTTTTACCTTTTCCAGTTAAATCAATGCCTTGGTGAACAAAAGACATACATTCAACTGCACGTTGGTTTATATCAGCCTTCTCCTGATTAAATTTCCAGAAGATACAAAAAGCACCTGAAATGATCGTCAGTATAAAAATCAAGAAATTTTTCATAACTGCGTCACTAAGAACCACTCACAATTTGACCGAAAAACCGACCAATAGCGTGAGCAATATGAGTAGGAACATCTTCATCAGGATGATCAGCAACTTCTTGCTGATAAGCGTCCTGAACAGCATCATTAGCAAGTCCCTGTACAAAACCAGTTGTAGCACCTACAACGACCTTACCAATGATTCCTTCTATTGTTGGTTCTTCCATTTTGTTGCTTCCTCCATTTATATAGATATCTAGCGTTACGGTAAGTAACTAAAAGAGTTAGTGAACTCTAGAATCTTGATGACCCACTGTTCTTTTTAGGAGTTCTAACTGCTACTATTAGAGCAGTACACAAGTACACAAGGCTTGTTGTGTAGAAAAATCCACAATTAGAGTATTGTCAATACGACTTACGTACAACTTAAGTAAAAAATAAACTACATCAGGCGCGAAGGACACAGAGGAATGAGAGTGAAAGGGATATTTTACTTAAGTCTCCGTAAAAAAACTCTGTAAATTATTGAGAATTTTAATTTGAAAATACACTAATTAAATAGGATGTTAATGATATCTAAATAGTTATGGACAAAAATAAATTTACTCAAGCATTTGATAAACTAACAAATAGACGAAAGGAAGTGCTGCTAAAATTATTAGCAGGCGAAAGAGATATGGAGATAGCATCATCTCTTCATATTGCAGAGTCCACAGTCAGAAAACACATTCAAGAAATTTGCGAAAACTTTGGACTAAAAAATGAACTAGGTGAACGTTATCCCAAACGTCATGACCTAGTTGAGCTATTTCTGCAATACCTACCTGAGTTAGTCGAAAAATCTGATTCTATTAATAGTCAAATTCAACAACAAATAACCTCCCAAAACTTGAAAAAACAGCACCAAGACTGGGGAGAAGCGCCTGAAGTTCCTCACTTTTATGGACGTACTCAAGAAATTGAAATTCTCAAACATGGGATTGTTACAGATAAAGCAAAATTATTAGCATTGTTGGGTATGGGTGGCATTGGTAAAACTGCCTTAGTTACGAAAATAGCCCAAGAACTTCAGGATAAATTTGATTGGTTAATTTGGCGAAGTTTAAGAGAAGCACCATCAATTCAAAATATTTTAGCAGACTTGATTTTCTTTATTTCCCAAGAACAAGAAATTGATTTACCTGATACTGTTGGCGGGAGAATAACCAAACTACTGGAATATCTAAGTTACTCTCGCTGTTTCATCATTTTAGATAATGCTGAATCAATTTTTCAAGCAGGCACATATACTGGGAATTATTGTCAAGGCTATGAAGGATATGGCGAATTGTTCAAACAAATAGGAATAGGAAAACATCAAAGCTGCTTAATAATAACCAGTCGAGAAAAACCATCAGAAATTGCTCACCTAGAAGGAGATACCTTACCTGTTCGCACACTAACTCTGGCAGGAATAAATACAGAATATCAACAAATATTTAATAATAAATGCTTATTAATATGTTCAGAAGAAGCTCAAAAATTAATTCATTTATATCAAGGTAATCCCCAAGCTTTAAATATAGTCTCTTCCCGTATTCAAGAATTATATAGCGGTAATGTATCTGAATTTCTGGCAGAAGAACAACCCGTATTTGGTGATATACGTCAACTTCTAGCGGAACAGTTTAACCGTTTATCAGAATCAGAAAAACAAATTATGTACTGGTTAGCAATTAATCGAGAGTTGGTTTCAATACAAGAATTAAAAGATGATATTGTTTTAAAAAATTATCAAAAAACTATTACTGATAACCTAGAATCTCTCAAAAGGCGTTCTTTAATTGAAAAAGGGAAAAATGAGAATCGCTACACATTACAAAATGTGATTATGGAGTTTATCACGGAAAACTTGATTGAAAAGGTTTATGAGGAGGTTATTAATGGCAACCATGATTTATTGAATAGTCATGCCCTAATTAAAGCTCAATCTAAAGATTATATTCGAGAAATTCAAATTCGCCTAATTCTTGAACCATTAATTGAAAAATTACGTTATCAATTTAAGGGAACAAAAAATTTAGAAAATAAACTCCAAGAAATTATTATGAATTGCCAAAAACAATCACCTCTATCTCCAGGATATTTAGGAGGCAATATTCTGAATATATTTTGTCACCTAAAAACAGACTTAACCAATTATGATTTTTCTTATTTAACTATTTGTCAAGCCTATCTTCAGGGAGTTCATTTACATCAGACTAATTTTGCCTATTCTGATTTATCTAAATCCGTTTTCTCGAAATCATTAGCTGGTGTTCTAGCAGTAGCATTTAGTCCTGATGGTAAATTTTGGGCTACGGGTGATACAGATAAAAATTTGTATATTTGGCGATTAGCAGATAGTCAAATTATCACTACTTGTATAGGTCATACTAATTGGATCAGATCAATTGCTTTTCATCCTCAAGAACCAATTTTAGCCAGTGCTGGTAACGATGCTACCGTGAGAATATGGAATATTTATACTGGTGAATGTATTGCTAAATTAGAAGAACACAAGGATCAAGTTTGGTCAGTTGCTTTTAGTCCTAATGGTCAAATTTTAGCTAGTGCTAGTGATGATTTTACTGTCAGATTGTGGGATGTTGATTCATATCAATGTTGTCACATTTTTACAGAACATACTTACTGGGTACGTACGGTTGCTTTTAACGCTCAAGGAACAATTTTAGCCAGTGCCAGTGTAGATCAAACTGTTAAATTATGGGATGTAAATACAGGTGAATGTCGCACTACATGGAGACAAGGAAATTATCCTATTCGCTCCATTGCTTTTAGTCCCAATGGTAAAATTTTAGCGATTGGCAGCGATGATAAGATAGTGAGATTGCTGAATATCTATACAGGGGAATGTCTGAAGACTTTTCATGGACATGATGGAAGAATTTGGTCGGTTATTTTTAGTCCTGATGGGACAATTTTAGCTAGTGGTAGTGCTGATCAAACTATCAAATTATGGAACATTGGAACTGGTGAATTTTTCACTTTACCAGAAAGAGATGCCTTTGGCGATCGCAGCTATCGTCGCGTGCGAGTTATAGCCTTTAGTCCTGATGGTAAAACTTTAATTAGTGGTAGCGATGATCAAAGTGTTAGATTATGGGATGTGGCTAAAGGTAAATCTTTAAAAACTATATATGGTCATACACAAAGAGTATGGTCAGTTACATTTTCTCTCGATGATAAAACTTTAATTAGTGGTAGTGATGATGGCAAAATTTCTATCTGGAATATTCAAACAGGTAAATGCAAAATCTTAGGAAATCATGCCAAGCGAGTACAGTCAGTTGCCTATACACCTCAAGGCAAAAAAATAGCTAGTGGTGGTAATGATGGTTGGGTAAAATTATGGGACATTACCACAGGTAAAAGTGTCAGTTTATCAGAAAAACATGGTGATTGGATTTGGTTAGTTAGTTTTAATTATGATGGGACAAAACTGGTAAGTGCAGGTGATGATCATAGTGTAAAATTATGGGATACAAACACAAACCAATGCTGGAAAAGTTTAAATGATTATCCATATTGGATTTGGTCAGTTGCTATCAGTCCTGATTCTGAAAATAGGATTAGGTGCTACCAATACATACAAAAATTGATTTATTTGGGTGAATTTTAGTCTCATGCAATCTCTCTTAGAGGATGTTTTAAAAGTCTCTTATGGTGTATAAAATATTGTTAGATCCCGTATAAGATAGGCGCAAAGGTAAGAGTTTTAAGGGTTCAATTTGGAAATTTTATGGTTGGTGGAGTTGAATCGGAATTTCAATGATAAACTCTGTTCCTTTTCCGGGTGCAGAGATACAATCTAGCACACCACCATGCTTTTCTACCACAATTTGATAACTAATTGATAATCCTAAACCTATACCTTCTCCTACTGGTTTGGTTGTGAAAAAAGGATCAAATATGCGTTGTTTAATTTCGGGATTTATCCCCATACCATTATCCTTAATAGCAATTTGTACCCAATTATTATTAATAATTTGAGTGCGAATAATGATCTGGCTAGGATTATTCTTGAGTTCTGCGGTAGATAAACTTTTTTCACGCTGTTTGAGAACATCAATGGCATTACTAATGATATTCATAAATACCTGATTTAGTTGGGAAGCATAACATTGAACTAAGGGAATATCACCATAATTTTTAATGACTACATTGCTAGAATAGCCTAACTTTTCTTGGAATCGGGTTTCTAAAATCATTAATGTACTATCAATTCCTTCATGAATATCTACAGATTTTATGGCAGATTCGTCCAGACGGGAGAAATTACGTAAACTTAAAATAATCTTCCGAATCCGTTCTGAACCTACCATCATTGAATCAAGAATTCTAGGTAAATCTTGAATAACAAAATCAAAATCATTGTCTTGTTTATATTTTTCAATAGTAGCTGATGGACAAGGATATTCTTGTTGATATATATTCAGTAAATTGATAATAGATTCAATATAATTACTAGCGTGTTCAATATTCCCATAGATAAAATTGACGGGGTTATTAATTTCATGGGCAATACCCGCAACCATTTGTCCTAAACTGGACATTTTCTCCGTTTGAATTAATTGTGATTGTGTGGCTTTTAATTCATTCAATGTTTGTTTTAAGTGCAGATTTTTTTCATTTAATTCCTGAGTTCTTTGGGTGACTTTTTCTTCTAAATCACTATAGAGTTGGGCATTTTCTAGGGAAATAGCAGCTTGAGAAGATAGGAGATTTAATATTCTTAATCTGTCAATAGTGAAAGCACCCGCAGTTAGATTATTTTCTAAATAAAGAACACCAACTAATTGCCCTTTATTCAAAATAGGATTGCATAATATGGATTTAGATTGATGCTGAATAATGTATGAATCATTGGCAAAATCTTGATCATTTGTAGCATCACTAATTAATAAATATTCTTGCATATTTGCTACATAGTTAATAATACTTAATGGTAAATCTTGGCTATCGTTAATTGGTGTAGTAGAAAATTTATATTCATGTTCATTCATACATTGAGCTACTAATATTAAATTTCCCTGTTTTTGCAAAATTAATGCAGATTTATTGGCGGCAACATTCTCTGATATTACCTGCATGAGAGTATATAATAACTTATTTATCTGAATTTCCGAAGCGATCGCTAAGGATGCTTTAGTCACAGTTTCTAAATCTAATAATGCAGAAACACCTGTCAAACTAGGTTTACTAATAAGTGTACTTACTTCGCCGGCTGTTAATTTAGTTTTGGTTTGATTAATAATAGACTCAAGCAAATGAGGATAGGTTGTTTCTAAATTCTCAATTTTAGCCTTAGCTCCCCAATTAGCATAACAATAATAAGCATCTATTAAATAAGTTTTGGCAATTTTTTCTTTATTAACGCTTAAATAAAATTTAGCTGCTAGTTCATTAGCTAGTGCTTCTTCGTGAAGATATTTATTTTCTTTAGCTCCAGCAATTGCTTGATCATAAAGCTCTATTGCTTGCCAATTATTTCCTAACACTCTCGCTTTTTCTGCTTCTATTAATTGATATTTATGTTGAAAATTTATGGGTGCATGAACAGCCCAATTTTTCATTTTCTCTTGATTGGATAAAACCTTTTCTAAATATTGTTTTTGTCCACTCACAGACTGCTGATTATATTCAGCTAAAAGAGATAAAGAATAATAAAAATTATATTGACTCGTAGTAACTTGTCCCACTACACATTCTAAATAAGCTTCACCTTGAATCCCATTCTCAACAGCGATACTGGTTAAACCAGAGAAGTAATAAAATATAGTTTTTGCTAAATATAATGAAAATATTACAGTTGATGATTTAGATGCGATTAAAATTGGTAATATTTGAGATTCATCAAATAACTCACCATCAAATGTTTGTTTGGTTTCATTAATTTCTGCAAGATTAAAAACTAGCTGATACCATAGCTTATGTAGTAAAACGGTACCTTCTTGCTTGAAGCTATACATTAAAAGTATATGACTTTTTAACTGCTCAAATACATAGGATAAGTTTTCACCACTGAAAATCATATTCATGTTATACATTGACGAGCAGTAACCAGAATATTCTAAATCTCCAGTTTCTATCCCGCTTTGTAAGGCTTCTTGCAAGCTACTTACTACTGTTTTGAGATGTTTTTTCCAAAATAGGACATTGCAAGCCCACATTAGCATAACTCGACATTTAACTGTTCTACCATCAAATTTATCTAATATATTTAAAGCCAATTCACCATAACGATATCCAGTTTCAATATCAGCAACAAAACCGCAGAGTATCACACCATAGTTTACATATCCATGAGCAGAAAACGGGGAATTACCATAGTTTACTGATAGATTGATCATGGTAAAGATAATAACTGGGAATAATTCTGGATCAACAAAATAACTAGCAGCAGTCAGATTAGTTAGAATCCGCATCACCGCAAGTTTATCAGTAGCTATCATCTCTGGTAAATTGATTAAATCATCAACATTTAAGTTTTGTGGAGGTGTTTTTTCTAAGTTTACTCCCAGCAAGTTGACTAAAGTTAACCCTGTCTCTATTGCTCTTTGTAGTTGCAATTGAGACATATAGATTTGTATTTGTGATTCATACACTTTTACTTTATCTATAAGACTAGTAGCATTTTTTCTAACTACTTCTATATATATTTCTGC
Organism: Aphanizomenon sp. CS-733/32; assembly: GCF_028330045.1. NCBI lineage: Bacteria > Bacillati > Cyanobacteriota > Cyanophyceae > Nostocales > Aphanizomenonaceae > Aphanizomenon > Aphanizomenon sp. CS-733/32. Next base: position 11,047 of record NZ_JAQMSE010000140.1, on the reverse strand, counting down.
TTGCTCAAAATCAATATTTAAATATTCTGCTTCTACGATTTCTGTGTAAAGGTTTAAAGTTAATTCATACTGATATTGCCAACTATTTACTGCTAACAGTTCCAAGCCTACCTTTAAATATCTAATAGCAGCTTCATAAGCGGTAGAAGATTTGGCTTTAGAACCAGCAATTAAATTTAATTTAGCTAATTCATATCTTTCTGACTGATTAGTAATTAATTCAACCCCAGTATTTAACTGGTTAACTATCTCAAATATCTTCTCTTCCAGTTCCGCAGCATTGGTATTTTTTAATAGTAACTGACCAATTTTTAAGTGCATTGCTGATTTATCAACATCAGAAATTAGGACATAAGCTGCTTGCTGAACTCGGTCATGAAAAAATTTATATTTAGCAAAAATTAATTCAGTGCTATTAACCGGAAAATTTAAGTTAAAAACATCAAATACTGATGCTTCGCCCGTAAAAAATTTATATGCTTCATTTTGGGGAATAATCAGTTCTTCTTGCAAAGCATCCCATAATTCAGCCGCTATTTGTATTTGGGATTTTTCGCAAACTATAGCCAGGGTAGATAAATCAAATTGGCTGCCAATACAAGCAGCTATTTTTAAAATATCTTGAGTATTTTCAGGTAATTTTTGTAATTGGATTTTAAGAAAATTAACAATATCATCATTATGATATAAGGTTTTGACTGCATTTAGATCACACTGCCAATAACTAAGGCTAAAATTAAAAGTAATTAATCCATCTTCATGTAATGATTTAAGTAACTGATTGGTAAAAAATGGATTACCTTGGGTGGTTCTTAAAAGTAGTTCCGTTAGTTTTTGGCTATGTGATTCTGGACAACATAGAGTATCTGTAACTAATAGTCTAATATGAGATTTATTTAAAGCTTGCAAAATAATCTGATTAATTGTGATATTTTCTTGACGAATATCATCTAAAGTTGTGATTAAAGGATGTCCCGGATTGACTTCATTATCTCGATACGCTCCAATTAATAATAAATATTTTGTGTATTTTTCACACATTAATAATTTTATGAATTTTAAAGAAGCTAGATCAGCCCATTGTAAATCATCTAAAAAAATGACCAATGGATGTTCACTTGTAGCAAATACTTGAATAAACTTACTAAATAATAAATTAAAGCGATTTTCTGAAGCATTTCCTGTTAGTTCAGAAACTGGTGGTTGCGGTCCAATAATATTTTTTAGTTCAGGAATAACATCAATAATTACCTGTGCTTGTTCTCCCAAAGCTGATAATATCTGAATTTTCCACTCTTGTAACTGCACCATATTTTCGGTTAGCAGTTGTCTCATGAGACTGCGAAATGCTTGCACTAATGCAGAAAAGGGAACATTTCGCTGAAATTGATCATACTTACCAGAGATAAAATAACCTTTTTCCCGCACAATTGGTTTATGAACTTCATTAACGACGGCAGTTTTACCAATCCCAGAAAACCCTGCCACTAATATTAGTTCTTTATTACCAGAACTGACATTTTTAAAAGCATTTAATAAGGTAATAATTTCTTGTTCTCTACCATAAAGTTTTTCAGGAATCAGAAACCTATCACTTACGTCTCTCTGTCCTAACTCAAAGTTACCAATCTCACCTTGAGTTAATAAAATTTGCTGACATATTTCTAGATCATATCTAATTCCTCTAGCTGTTTGATATCTATTATCAGGGTTTTTTGCCATTAACTTAGCAATGACATCTGCGAGAACTTGAGGAATTTGGGGATTAATTTCTCTAGCATTAATAGGTTCTTTTGCCAGATGGTAATATATCAACTCTAAATGGTTTGGACTATAAAAAGGTAATTGTCCTGTGAGTAATTCATAAAAAGTTACTCCTAAAGAATAAAAATCAGTGCGGTAATCTATGCCTCTATTCATTCTTCCCGTTTGTTCTGGAGACATATAGATAAGTGTCCCTGCTAATACATTGGGGCTTTTGATGTCCGTAGTTTCTTTAGGTAATAGGGAGGAAATACCAAAATCTATCAGCTTGATTTCCTGAGTTTGGGGATTAATTAGAATATTTCTTGGTTTAATATCTTTATGAATAATCCCCTTGGCATTCAGAAACTCTAATGCTTTAGTAATTGCGATCGCAATCGGCAGAAAAGAGTTAATATCTAATTTTTGTAAGTTGGTATATTCACTTAAAGATATACCACTAAAATCTTCTAAGATTAGGGCATAACTATTACCATATTTTTCTAGGGCATAAGATTTAATAATATTTGGGTGATCTATTTGTTGACTAATAGCAAATTGATTTTTAAATGCTATCAAATCCCGCAACCCGGGATATTCTGCGTTGAGAATCTTGATAATAACTGAAATCTGTGTTGTTTGCTGTTGACCACGATAAACTGTAGTTTTTTTACTAGCATAAATAAGTTCAGTAATTGTATACCCAGGAATAGTAACTGTACCAATATTACTTTTGTTCATCTTGTTTTTTTCAGCGATATTCCATCTTCAGTGAAGCTAGGTGGGGTAGGGGGGGAGGGAAGAACAGAAGTTTTTTTCCATTACCCATCAAAATTTATTTGACGAACTACTAGTACCGCAAGGCGGAAGTCAAAAGTCAAAAGTCAAAATCAAGACAGTATAGGCTTTTGGAGGATTTAGAATGGTTGGTTTATTTACGCCGTTTTGTACTAGCCAAGATTATGAGATGAACGGAATAAATGATTATGTTCGGGGTGATACAAGCGGGAGCGCCCACTTACTGGTAGCAGTGCGGGACTGATGACATAAAGTGTAGTTCGCCGTAATTTTTCTGCATGGGTACAATCTGCCATTTGTGCTAAATTTACAACCCGGATTTTTTCATCTGGCCAGCCTAAACGATAGCAAATTGCGACTGGAGTATCTGGATCATAATGTTCTAACAATTTCCCTTGGGCTTCAGTAATATGACTCACACTTAAATATAAACATAAACTGGCGTGATGGGCTGCTAAAGCTGCTAACTCTTCAGTATCGGGAACATGAGTACGGCCGCTAATACGAGTGAGAATAATAGTTTGGACTAAACCAGGGACAGTTAACTCTATTTTCAATTTAGCTGCGGCAGCTTGAAAGGCACTGATACCAGGGATAACTTCAAAGGGAATATTCGCATCGGCTAATAGCTGCATTTGTTCATGAATAGCACTATACAGACTAGGATCACCAGAATGTAGCCTGACCACTGATTTATGCGATCGCACGGCATCAATCATCAGTGGTACAATTTCTTCCAAAGTCCGATTTGCTGTTTTAATAATTTCCGCATCTGCACGACAAATATCTAAAATCTCTTCGGGAATTAAAGAATCTGCAAATAAAATTACATCAGCCGCAGCTAACAACTTTTGCGCCCTAACCGTTAATAAATCAGGATCCCCAGGTCCTGCCCCAACAATATAAACCGTAGGTTCTAAGGAATTTGGATACTTAAAAAAACTTAAATTATTAGTAGATTCACTCATCAATTGCTCCTTTCAAAACCCTGCAAAAAAAACCTTTAGCATTTCCCTCGCACTATCCGGATTCAGCCACTTTGCCCAGTAGAAATAGATGGTAGATGCACCCTGGTTAAGCCCTGGAGATTAATTACTCTGGGGCATTTTTTTCTCCATTCACTGAAGAAACAATATCAGGTAAAGAGCGCTTGAATATATACAACCAAGCTAAACCAAATAATCCTAAAGTCATTCCCCCTAAACTTACCATCTGTGCCATCCGTAAAGGTCCTAGCATTAGACTATCTGTGCGTAAACCTTCAATCCAAATCCGTCCCAAGCTATAGGCAACCCAGTAAACTAAAAATAACGTTCCTACCTTCAACCGGGGTTTTTTAGATAAAGCTCGAAAAAACAAAGTTAGTAACAATGCAAACACCATTAAATTCCACAGCGATTCGTACAGAAAAGTGGGATGGAAATATTCAAAATTCACGAAATCCAAAGGACGACGATCTGGGGGAATATATAGTTTCCAGGGTAAATTAGTTGGTCTGCCAAAAGCTTCCGAGTTGAAAAAATTTCCCCACCGACCAATGGCTTGTCCTAGTATTAAGGAAGGAGCAACCAAATCAGTCAATTGCCAAAAAGATACCTGATTCAATCTAGCAAAAATTAACGCTGCGATCGCACCGCCAATAATTGCCCCATGAATCGCAATACCCCCTTGCCAAATTGCAACTATCCGTTCCGGGTGTTGAGAATATTCTGGCCACTGAAACAAAACATAATACAATCTAGCGGCAGGAATAGCCCCAATCACCAACCAAATTGATAAATCACTGATTAAATCTGGATTCAGATGACGACGCTTGGCTAGGTACTGAGAAAGACTAACACCAATTAATACAGCAGAAGCAATCAACAACCCATACCAACGAATAACAATGGGACCCAATTTAACCACAATCGGACCAGGGGAAGTAAATAGAAACCCCAAAGGCAAAACAGAAAAATCCACTACCATACAAAACTACCTATAGGAATTTGAAATCTATGGAGATGAAACACAATAATATAGTATGCCTTAGTCACTATAGCGATAAGTAATTCCGCAAAATTAAAATCATTAGTCATTGGTCATTGGTCATTGGAATAATTCTTTCCCCCCTGCCCCCCCCTGCTCCCTGCCTTCTGTGTTAGATTTAATAAAGTTCTGTAGAAAATCCGTCAATATAATCACTTAAAATAACATTGTGATTGCTATTTATCCTGGTAGTTTTGATCCCATCACCTTGGGACATTTAGACCTTATTCAGCGCAGTAGTCGTTTATTTGAACGAGTCCTAGTTGCCGTCCTCCGCAATCCCAATAAAATGCCATTGTTCACAGTAGAGCAAAGATTAGAACAAATTCGTCTATCTACAAAACATTTACCAAATGTAGGAGTAGACAGCTTTGACGGTTTGACCGTAGAATATGCCCAAATGCAACAAGCGCAAGTTTTGTTGCGGGGGTTAAGAGCGGTTTCTGACTTTGAGATTGAGCTACAAATGGCTCATACTAATAAAACATTGTCTACTCAGATCGAGACAGTTTTTCTGGCAACATCAAATGAGTATAGTTTTTTAAGTAGTAGTGTGGTAAAAGAGATTGCCAGGTTTGGTGGCTCTGTTGATCATCTTGTTCCCCCACACATTGCCCTAGATATATACCAATGCTACAACCAAAAATCCCTAGCCTCGAATCCAACCACAACGGCAACAATCCTCCCCCACGAGAGTACGTGAATGGTATCCCTGCCATTGGCAATCCAGCGCCAACATCAGGGGTAGATATTCAGCACGAACTCAACCAATTAGAGGAAATAGTTCTCTCTAGTTTGAGGATTCCCCTCACGGGACGTACCTTAATAGATGAAGATAAATTACTTGAACAACTGGATTTTGTCCGTCTTTCCTTACCAACGGTGTTTCAGGAAGCGCTCAATATTTTGGCACAAAAGAATGAAATTCTCCTGGAAGCAGAAGAATATGGACAACAGGTTGTAGATGTAGCCCAAGCAAAAAGAGCGCAAATTTTGGCAGAAAGTGATATCGTCAGGCAAGCACAGCGGGAAGCTGACCAACTGCGGCGACAAGTGCAACAAGATTGTGAAGCCATGATGCAGGACACCCTCGCAGAAATTGACCGCAAACGTCGCGCCTGTCAGCAAGAATTAGAAGAAATGCGCCAAGTTGCAATTTCTCAAGCTGAAGAAATTGAAGATGGTGCTGATAAATACGCCGATAACGTTCTGGCTAATATTGAACAGGATATTCAGGAAATGTTAAAAATTATTACTAATGGTCGCAAACAATTAAATTCCCCCAGTGTCCCCAAGAATGGAGATCACCCCCAACAACGCCCCCATAATTCCAAAAAAAGATAGTACAACCTCGTTCCCAGTCAGAGACTGGGAATGCCATCATAGAGGCTCTGCCTCTTGCAGTTATTAAAGTCTCTCTGTGTACTCTGTGCCTCTGTGGTATGCCTAACGCCACGCTTCGGTATCGTTTTTTGGGATAATTTATTTCTTGGAAGTCTCTAACAGGAAAGGAATATTAATTTTCACAGCCAGACTTGGCGTAAGCTATACTGCATAGCTCCTGTATTCTGTATTTATTCATGAATTTAGTCTGGGAAAGATTGACCTTATCTTCTTTACCACTGAGAGAATATTTGTCTGGTAGTTACCTACATCAGTTTCTGGTGGGGCTTTTGCTGCCTTGGCGACAAAGTAGTATTTTAATGCAGTGGGGAGATATTATTGCTGTTGGCTTACTTAGCCTCATTTATGGTCTTGCACCTTTTGTTTCTACTACTTTAATCGGTTTATTGTTGGTGGCTTGTGTCGGCTTTTGGCTGCTGTTGACTTTATCGGATGACAATAAATCAGCAAATGCGGCTTCCGTTACTCCCATTCATCTGCTGGTGTTGCTGTATTGGAGTATTGCTGCCATATCAACGGCTTTATCACCGGTGAAAAAAGCCGCTTTGGGTGATTTACAAACATTAACTCTTTATTTGTTGCTGTTTGCCCTCTGTGCTAGGGTGCTGCGAGTCCCCCGGTTTCGGTCTTGGTTAATTACTCTTTATTTGCATATATCCCTGATTGTCAGCGTCTATGGGTTGCGACAATGGTTTTTTGGCGCGAAGGCTTTAGCTACTTGGGTTGACCCGGAATCACCTTTGGCTAAGACTACCAGGGTTTACAGTTATTTAGGCAATCCCAATTTATTGGCTGGATATCTTTTACCGGCTGTGGTTTTAAGCTTTGTGGCTATTGTGGCTTGGCCAGGTTGGATCAGGAAATCATTAGCATTAACGATGTTTTTTGTCAATGCTGCTGCTTTAATTCTTACCTTTAGTCGCGGTGGTTGGATTGCTTTGTTGGTGGGATTGTTTACTGTGGCGGTATTCCTAATTTATTGGTGGAGTATAAGTATGCCCCCATTTTGGCGGAGTTGGTCTTTACCTATTCTGTTGGGAAGTGTGGTGGGGTTATTGGTGATAGGGGTGTTATTTGTCGAACCTTTCCGGGTGCGGGTTGTGAGTATATTTGCTGACCGCCAAGACAGTAGTAATAATTTTCGCAAAAATGTCTGGGAATCTGTGTTTCAAATGATCCGCGATCGCCCGATCATTGGTATAGGACCTGGACACAATTCTTTTAATAAGATATATCCTCTCTATCAACGTCCTCGCTTTACAGCTTTGAGTGCCTATTCTGTGTTTCTAGAAACCATTGTGGAAACTGGCTTTTTGGGTTTTACCTGTTTCTTATGGTTAATAGTCGTTACTTTTAATACAGGATTTTTGCAACTGCGACGATTACGAGAAACTAGGAATATCGAGGGCTTATGGTTAATTGGGGCGATCGCTAGTATGCTAGGTATACTTGCTCAGGGTCTATTTGATACAGTCTTCTATCGCCCTGAAGTTAATACTCTCTGGTGGTTTATGGTGGCTTTAATTGCCAGCTATTGGCAACCTTTAACAAGGAAGAATCAGGTGACAGGTGACAGGTGACAGGTGACAGTTAAGAGGGAATAGGGGGCAGAAAAGAGAAATTTTCTTCTTCCTCCTTCTTTCTTTCTCCTGACTCCTGACTCCTTCTTTCTTACTCCTGAACTCCTGACTCCTGACTCCTTCTTTCTTACTCCTGAACTCCTGAACTCCTGAACTCCTGACTCCTTCTAATACCTCTTCATTGCCCTTTGCATATCTCTTTGATCATCACGGCGTTTCATGCTTTCGCGTTTGTCGTGGAGTTTTTTACCTTTACCCAGGGCAATAACTATTTTTACCCAACCTCGTTTTAGATACATTTTTAGGGGGACGAGGGTTAAACCTTCCTGTTGTACCCTACCAATGAGTTTACGCAGTTCTTGTTTATGAAGTAATAATTTGCGGGTTCGTCTGGGTTCGTGATTAAAATATGCACCGCTGGAGGTATAAGGAGAAATATGTACGTTAATTAACCATGCTTCCCCGTCACGAAGCAACGCATAACCATCTTGTAAATTGGCTTTACCGGCACGAATTGACTTGACTTCAGTTCCTGTCAATTGAATACCCGCTTCATAGGTTTCTATGATTTCATATAAAAACCGTGCTTGCCGATTATCACAAATAACTTTGTAACCTTCACTCTGTTTATCACTCATCAAAAATCTTCTTAAGTTTTAATAAATACGCCCAAAAATTTCTTTAGACTGGCTTTTTCTTTAATTGTAGTCCAAAGGGACTGGGGAAGAGGTGATTGGTCAAAAATCATCTCTCTTTTTAGAAAATTACGTAAAGTTTTATGAACAATTTGTGAAAATTTAATATTTTCTTTAGAAATCACTGATGATGTCATCATGAGTAAGTAATCTTGTCATAGTATTAGAAATAGAATTAGTATTCTCGCTTGTGTCTATTAATATTTGTGATTACAGTAAATTGCTCGACCAAAAGATTATAGGGGTGTACTATCCATGCCCTTGACTATTCTTGTCGCAGATGATGATTTAGGTACACGCCTATCTATTAGTGACTATCTTGATCTGTCCGGGTATAATGTTATAACTGTTGATAATGGTGTAGATGCTTTGGCGATGGTTGAAAAGCATCATCCTGATTTGATGGTGACAGATATTATGATGCCACAGATGAATGGTTATGAGTTGGTGCGTCGTGTTCGTCAATTATCGGCGTTTCGATTATTACCTGTGATTTTGTTGACAGAAAGAACGAAAACTCAAGAACGAATTTTGGGATATCAGTCTGGCTGTGATTTGTATTTGCCTAAACCATTTGAATTGGAAGAAATAGCCGCTGCTATACGTAATTTATTAGAGCGATCGCAAGTCATCAAATCAGAATGTCGTTTTCTTTATCAGGAAGAAATCAGTTTTGCCACTTATACAAAAGCAAAAAACGGTCATATTTCCATACCTAATCAGGTGCAACAATCTCAGGTATTGACACCATTAACTGTGAGAGAACAGGAAGTTTTAGACTTATTAACTCATGGTTTGTCTAATGGAGAAATTGGTAATCATTTACATTTAAGTCCGCGCACAGTGGAGAAATATGTGAGTAGTTTATTGAGAAAAACAGAAACTAGTAATCGTGCAGAATTGGTCAGATTTGCGATAAAACATGATTTAGTAGAATAGAATTTTTACCCAAATTTACATTTTTAGTTTGGTAATGTTCAGTTAAGTTAAGTATTTCCTGGGTGCGTTAGTAAGTCCATAACGCACAAAAATATAATCCGACTAAAACTTACAAATAGACCCTGGTTGCAGGGGACAACAATTTTGCGTTTTGGCAACTTTTAATAATGCTTCTACCGTTCGTTTCGTCTCTTGAGGTAAACTGGCTTTTTGTTGACACCATTCTTTAAAGGTCTTAGGTGTTTTTATAGGTGCTGCGGTGAATTTTGGGGTGTACAATCCTAAAGTCAAGGTAAAAATAGTGGTCGCTACTAAAGCTAGTTTCATGATTTTAGTGATAATCAGAATTAAACACAGATAAATGCAAATAAACGCAGATGATTTTATAAGTCCTTAGTGATTTGCTAAAAACTAAAACGACAAATAGACTCTGGTTGGATGGGACATTGTTTAGAAATAAGCGGGTTATCCTGAACTTTAAGAGTCTGTAAATTTTCCAAAGCGGATAAAGATTGAATATTTTGGACTTGATTTTTTTCTAAGTAAACAGCAGTTAATTTAGTCAGATTTGACAAAGATTGAATATTTTGGATTTGATTTTCTCCCAGATAAACAGCAGTCAACTTAGTTAAACTTGACAAACTTTCAATGTCACTAACTCGATTTTCTTTCAAGTCGAGAAAAGTTAAATTATGCAAATTTGCTAAAGGTTTGATATCGCTGATTTGATTCTTCCACAAGGAGATAAAAGTTAAATTATGCAAATTTGTCAAGGGTTGGATATCCCTGATTTGATTTTTCCACAAGGAGATAAAAGTTAAATTGTGCAAATTTGTCAAGGGTTGGATATCCCTGATTTGATTTTCCCACAAATTCAGGGTAGTTAACTTAGTTAATTTTGATAAGGGTTGGATATCACTAATTTGATTTCCACCCAGGTCAAGAGAAGTTAAATTAGTCAAATTTGCTAAAGGTTTGATATCACTAATTTTATTTTCCCATAAAGAGATAAAAGTTAAATTAGTCAAACTTGATAAAGGTTGGATATCACTAATTTGACTTTTCCACAGGTTAAGAGTAGTCAACTTAATCAGTTTTTGATGAGCTTGAGTACAGTTTGTCGTACCAGCAGTTTTTAATAATACTTCAACCGTGTATCTCGTCTGTTGAGGTAGCTTGGCTTTTTGCTCACACCATTGTTGAAAGTTGTTTGGTGTTTTTGCCGTTGTCACAGGGTTTTTAGCAGGTTTTTTTACAGGTGCAGATGAGACTGGCAATGTGTAAAGTCCTAAAGTGAATGTAAAAACAGTAGCCGCAGCTAAAATTAGTTTCATAATTTTTAAATTACACAGAATCCACAGTAATTATACCATTGACGACAAACTTACAGCCTATTTTAGGTTTAATTATTGTATGATGACGTTTGGATATACGTAATGTCACAAAAATAATCAATGTGGGAGTAATATATATAGGCGATCGCGCAACAGGTAAGACTCACTTAGCACTAGAGTTAGTCAACCCCAAAGGTGAATATGTCAAAGTTGCCAATCTCGATTATGACAATCTGAGAGTGCAATTACTGGATGAAAACTCACAACCCTACGCGACATCTCGGCAAATGTACGAACGGTATTTAGAGATGGAGGTGCGGCTTCATATAATCGGACCACAGGCTTCTGGCAAAACTACTTATTTAGCGGCTTTGGCTTATCAACCATAGGACTTACGCATTGACAGGATCAACCAAATATGAGGTATGGGTTTCGGGCATTTTAACGTGATTTTTTGATGATTTTTGAGCGCTCGCTATTGAGCAGAAGTTAATCACCAAAAGCCTGAAACGATGGATTTTCGTTC
>NZ_JAQMSE010000139.1:0-3233 GCF_028330045.1 Aphanizomenon sp. CS-733/32 | reverse complement strand
GCAGCCTACAAAACAAAAAACAAATCTCAAAACCAAAGAACCGTGGGGCGCACGGTCTTAAAGCTCAGTTAATGTCCTCATAGAGGAGTCACTGAGAAGCCCACACTCACCTGAAAGGGAGTGTGTGGAGTACGTCACGAGATAAGACCTCCATTCAGTTTGGAGAAATCTTGTCTAAGCGATTCATGTCTTAGATTAAAGAATTTCAGCGGCTTTAGCCCTGAGAGAGTCAAATTAAGCTCCACCCACCTCCGCTAATTTTCCACTGGAAACCCGCGCAGGTGGTTTTTTTATGGCTGCTGTCACCGAGATTTTTTCTTCGATGATCAGCAGCACCTATTCCTAGCATCAATTATTTTTTTGTCAAGTTCTATTGACACTTCGTAACAAAATTGTTATATTAATTTACATAAAGTAACAAACCCAAGAAAAAACATTATGTATACCACAACTGATGAAAAAGGCATTCTTAACAACTACGCCAAAGAACCCAAACTTTACTATGCAGAATTTCCTACAAAAGCGCAACAAAGCAACTATGCTTTTCAAGGTGTAGTAGCAATATTATTTTTAACTTCTATAGTTCTAATTACTTTGGGGGTTAGCTAAAATTTCCCGCTTCGGTATTTGTATCTAATCGTCATTCAAATTTTCTCCTAATTAACCCTGGTCAGTTTCGCCAGGGTTTTTTATTGCCATTTATTGCTTTACTGCTCACTTAAACGTCGAAGCTGATCTCGAAAATAACAAAAGCTTGGTGATTGATTATTATCAATATCCATTAGAGGAGATATCTTTTCAGCCCAAGTTGTTTTCTCTTTACCAATTACCTGATAAGGAAGTTGAGACAACTTTTGACAACCACCAGGATATACTGCGTCGGCTAACTTCTCCCATGTGCCACAAATATCATCATTAGCATAAGAATTTAGGGTTGCTAGTTTGGCATTTGGATAAGCCGTCTTTACTGCTGCTAAATCACCTAAATACCATGCTTCTCCTTCCTCAATAGCAATACAAAATTGCGTCTTTGGTTTAGGTTCACAAGAGTCTAAGAATATCAAGAGTAGTTTTGCCAGAAATATCCTCAACTAATATTTCAAAGTGCATATATTCACCTTGCGTCCAAGTAGTCACTGTACCAAAGTCCACCCAGGGGCAAACCCTCAGAAACAAGATTATTTATCAGAGGATCTTCACTAGCCCGCTTAATTTTAGCAAATCCATCGTCACCCTTTTCTAATACCCAAACTTCTTCAGGTTCAAGAGCATCTACAAAATATGGTTGATGTGTTGTCACAAATATTTGTGACCCACCTTTCTGACCTCTAGTGTGTTCTCGAAATTCTCTGGCTAGGGTTTCTAAAAGTTTATGATAAAGTCCATTTTCCGGTTCTTCGATACACAAAAATGGTGGTGGTGAAGGGTCTTCTAACATCAGAAGATAGGCAAATACTTTTAGTGTACCATCTGACATTTGTTGAGAATAAAATGGGTCTTGAAATCCCTTGTCGTTGAAACACAAAAGCAGTCTTCCATCTGGACTTGGGTAAGTGCTAATCTTATTGACACCGGGAATTTTATTCGCTATTTTTTCCAGTATGGATTGAAACTTTTTGGGATGTTCTCTTTCCATAAATTGAACTACATTACCTAAATTATCTCCATGAATATTCAAATGCTTTTGTGGTCCGGCTAGAGGTAAACTGCGGGCAGCATCTGGTGTAAAATAGCTTAAATACCACCCTTCAATAAATCTTCTAAACATAGAAATTCGGGGATGTTGTTTAAGTGAACCTAAAGTAGCAATTCCCAGTTTTCGCGGATCATCAAGTTCAACTACTTCGGTTTCTTTAGTTTCTTCTTCTGCTTCACCTCTTTGGATTTTATCCATTAAATCTGACACATCAAAATCATCTTGCTTACCTTGTTGTTCACCTTTCCATGCGATTCCTCTGCCTTCATTGAGAATTAAAAAAGAAAAAGGTTGTCCCTTAGGTTGTCCTATTCTGCGTTGTCTCAGTCTCTCTTTTTTTACATAAGGTCTTTGAAATGAGTCAATATCTATGGCTAATTCATAAGTAATTGGTCGAGCATTACCATCTTCTTTATAATAGATTTCAAACTCAATACTTCCCTGTTGTCCTTGAGAGAGAATTTTTTCAAACCCACCACGACCATGAGCATAACAAGCTTCTTCTACTCCATTTTTCAAGCAATCAGCAAGAAAGCCAAAAATGTCAAAAATCGTGCTTTTTCCCACGCCATTCTTACCAATAACCGCTGTCATTGGTGTTAATGGCTTGGCACTTTGTGTATTCCACAATTTCCCCAAGGTAATATCACGAATAACTCTGTAATTTCTAACTCTAAAGCCTTCTATTCTAGACATTTAATTTGCTCTACTTTGATTTTACTCGCTAATTTTTTGAGGAATGAGATAAATTATTCCTGAAATAATTGTTAATATTACCGATATCCAAAAGGTAATTAAAATAGGAGTTTGCCAAGTTGGAGATAAGGGAGCAATTAGGAGAGATATGGCAATAATTTGACTAACTGTTTTCAGTTTACCCCAAATATTTGCACCAGTGATGGTGGTTTGATTAACTCGCCAACCAGCGATCGCTAATTCCCGTGCTAAAATTATGAACACTGCCCAAGCTGGAATTTTTCCTAATTCTACCAATACTAATAATGGTGCAAGTACCAATAATTTATCTACCAAAGGATCAAGAAATTTACCTAACTCGCTAATTTGGTTCAGTTTTCTGGCTAAATATCCATCTAACCAATCAGTTAGGGCAGCAACTAAAAATATAGTTAAACATATCCATTTGGCTTCATTGGTGGGATTATATAAGCCGTAAAGTAAAAAAGGTATTCCCAGTAGTCGAGAAAAAGTAATCCAGTTAGGTAGAGTCATGACAATTTAAAATTACAAACCAAAACTAATTATATAAGTAGGTTGGCGTTGAAAATTGTTGTTATGGCAAGGCAAAAGGCACTCATGCAAGAGGCAAGAGTGAAGAGGGTTTGGGCGATTTTACATTTCTTTACACAGTTTGGTTTTATTGTGTTCACCTACTTAGGTTCTAAGTACAGGACAAAAAATTGAGAGAGAGAAGAAAGTCGTCATATTTCAAATCTAAATCAGTAACAAGAGAACGCAGATAATCTAAACCGTAACGAAAAACACTTTTAGCAAAACGTCCATGTTTCTTGATTTTGAT
>NZ_JAQMSE010000138.1:0-4926 GCF_028330045.1 Aphanizomenon sp. CS-733/32 | reverse complement strand
CTTTATCACACCATTTCGCTTTTAATGCTATTTATTCTCATTAAGCATCTTAATTTTTGAATTGACTTTAGTTATTATGTACTACTTTAAGGGCTTTTTTGATCTGTGACAGTTTGGGGTGCGGAATGTGGGTTCTATCGTAACCGCAATAGATTTAATGATTGTTAACAAAAAGTAATCAAGAAACATCATCTTTATCAAGTCAGGTCATAATAGAAATGATCACGACAATAATGATGTACAAATTTGAAAAACTTACTTTAAGGGAGGTTGAAGTCATGCTAGGAATTTCACTAGAAAAAAGTCGCGCTTACAGAGAAATTAAACAAGAAGGAATAGAACAAGCAACTTTAAATCTAGTTATTCGACTATTAACGAAACGGTTTGGGGAATTATCGGCAGAAATACGCGGTTCTATTTCCGCTTTACCTTTACCCGTCATGGAAAATTTGAGTGAAGCATTGTTAGATTTTACCAGTTTAAATGATTTACAGGTTTGGTTAGCAGTAGTTAAAAAATAAGGCGTTGCTGAATTAAGATATGAAAATCAAAAATTCCATTTCTCAAACTCTTACTCTTTGCGCCTCTGCGCCTCTGCGTGAGATAAATTCATACTTTCCCAAAAATAAAGTATTTCTGATGCCAAATTGCTGGTTTATGGTGGGGGTTTAGCATTGCTGATATGTGTCAACTTAACGTAAAACGGGCGGTTAGAAACCGCGTCTACACAGGCAAAACCCACCTGCGTGGGTTTCAAATACTTGATTTTTCCTTAGTCCGCGCAGGCGGACTTTGTTTGTGTAGCAGTGAATTCCATTCGCCAGGGCTTAAGTTGACACCATTAAGCATTGCTAAACCCCTACGTAGGGCTTGCTGAATCAACCGAAAACCTACATATATGAAGAATTTTCGGGTTTAAAAAGAGAACTAAGTGCAAGAAATAAGCATTGAAACTGTTTATTTACCTATCACTGTCTGAAATTTGAGACTATTCTAACTCCTGACTCCTTCTTTCTCCTAACTCCTAACTCCTGACTCCTGACTCCTGACTCCTAGACCTCACAGACAACTTTTTCAGCAAACCCTAATTACTTCGCAGTAAATCTATTGATAGTTTTTAGGAATACCAACTTGTGATAAACCGGCAATTACTTTCAAGTTTTGACAACGAATTAATTCACTAAAATTTAAACCAGAACGCCCTTCTATTGTTCCTACTGCTTCAATAGCTGTTAACAAATGTTGGGCGGCTTCTGTTTCTGAATAACCTCGTCTTTGGGCGATTCTAATAGCCGCTATATCAGCAGTTAATTCTGACTCTTGGGATTTATTGGTGCGCCAAATTCGTATAGCCGCTACAGCACTTAATCCTCCGGCTATGACCACACCTACCACATCAGCCTGAACCGCTTCGAGTATTCCGCCCACAAGACCTGCTAACACGGCACCTTGATAGATATTAGGTTGTAACCATTTCACCCCTATTAACCAGGATATTCTTTGCAATAGAAGTAAATCCCGTTGAGGTTTTGTCAACCGTCTCCATAAATCGAAATTAATATATATTGGTCTGGCTTGACTTAATGGTAGGGGAAAAGCCGCATCTATTACCTGTTTTTGTTCTGGTTTACTGACGATTTTAGTCATCATTCGCCCAGAAGCGGGCATGACATCCAACAACCGACGAATTTCAATATTTGGTTCCATAACATCCATTATTAGTCATAATTATGTATATTCAATGACTACTAAGATTACACTCTATTCCACTTTATATTTATATGGACGCTTTTGATCCCAATCCGCCAGAATGGACTAATCAAGCCGTACACGCCTATCAATTCCATTGCCCCAAATGCCATGCTGGTAGTCGAGATGCTGTTAATGTGTGGTTAAATAGAAGGTCTCCCGTCACTACCCCAGAACGTCGTCGGAAGTGGCAAGAATTCTACCATTGTCATTGCGGTTATGTCTGGTGGGCTTGGAGTAATGATAGACCACCGACGGATTTATCTAAGCAAAATCAAAATCAGGATTAACTGCTTTTTCCTCTCGTTCCCACCCAGAGACTAGGAACAAGAGGATAAGAGATTGTATTTATTCTAAATCTGGTTCAACACCAAGCGCACGAAGTTGGGCAATTAATCTTTCGGTTTTTTGCCTTTCTTGTTCAGCTTTCTGTCTTTCCTGTTCAGCTTTCTGTCTTTCCTGTTCTGTGCTGGTTAATATCCAATTACCGTCTTTGTCATACCAACGTAACCAAGGCATTTCTACATTTTTATAACTTCCTAGCCACACTCCTAAACCTAATTCTATTTCAGGAATCCAAAACCGGAAATCTGATAATTTTACTTCAGTATAACGAGCGCCTGTTAACTGAAACATTCTAAATTCAGATTTATAACGATCAAAGATAGCGTAATAGGGTACTCTTAAAATTTGTTCGTAAACTTCCCATTTACCAGGAGGTTTTTCGACATCTCTGAATGTTTGCCCTAAGTCTTCTTTTTCTGTTCCCGGTGAGAGTAATTCAACGACAATATAAGGATTAACTGCTTCTTGCCAAACTACATAACTTAAACGTAAATCTCTTTTATCATAAAGAGAGGGAACACCTAACACTGCAAACCAATCTGGACGTTTATACCATGAAGGATGACGCAAATCATAGTAAAGATTCAGATCACTTCCTGTAAATATTTGGTCGCTAGGATAGTCAGACGGACGGAATGTTTCTGCTAATAATTGTGGTTGGAATAAATGAAATTGATCTGGCAAACCAGGTTCCTCCGGGTCTTCGCTAGGAAGATCATACATTGTCGGTAATGTTTCTTTAGGGGAAAGTGGCGGATTTGTTTGATAGATTCTTGATAGTCTTCTCAATTTATCTTGTTTATTTATCATATAGTAATCAGAGAATGAATAATATTACTCCTCGTATCTTACTGAATAAAGCTTAGAAGCCTTACTGTGACTTGATCCAAATTTTACAACTCAGTTGCGATTGCTATAGGCATTTCTTTGTTGGGTATAATTGCTCAAAAAAAATAGACCGCTTTTCTGAAAATTAACTCCCGGTTCGCCCATTTAAAATCGAGTTACCAAGAAGCTGAACGATTTAATCAAGGTTTTCGGCTTTGATAAAAATGTACTACCCTACAGACTTTATGCGATAGCGAAGCGCTGCTGCAAGCAGTTCGTATAAAAATAGAGTTTTAGCACCGGATGTGGTAGTTCAAGCTAAATTTTGGGAAATCGCTAAAACCATTACGACACCTGGATTTCTTGTTTTTTTGGCAATTTCTCGAACTCCAAAAAAAATGAGCGAACCGGGAGTAAAGAATTTCCCTAATGACCAATTTGAGATTTCATAAATTAGCGATCGCTTTCAAGATCAACAAAGCATATCTCAATTGCCGCCACTCTGGAGTTTCAGATCCGGGGATCTGGGCATGATCAGATTATACATTCAGTTGCCATAGCCAGGCAAAGGGAAGCAATCGCTTTAACCTCCACTTTCAGACTGGACAATTTTTCAACTCTATTGATCATTAGGTAAGCTGATACCTTGTTCCAATAACAATTGTCGTAATTTAGCTACTTCTAATTCAGCAGAATCCGCCCGTTGCTTTTCCTGCTCCGCCCGTTGTTTTTCTCGTTCTTCTGGTGTAGGCAACCAATTATTATCTTGATCATACCAACGTAACCACTGTCTAGTTAATCCTTGATATTCTCCTTCCCACAATCCTAAACCCAATTCAGCTTCTTCTAGCCATACCCCTAATCCATTAATAGAGAGCGGTTGATAACGGTTCGTTACTAACCCATAACAGTGAAACTCGCCAGTATAACGGTTATAGACAAAATAATAGGGGATTCTCAGAATTTGCTCATATACTGTCCATTTATTTGGCGGTTGATTAATTTCCCGTAAATTTTTGCCTAAGTCTTCGTTTTCTGTTCCTGGAGATATTAATTCTACCACCACAAAAGGGTATGTTCCTTCACACCAAGTAACATAACTTAATCTTAGTTCTGTTTGTTCATAAAAACGGGATACCCCCAAAACTGCAAACCAATCTGGTCTTTTATACCATTGTGTATGCTTGCTGTCATAGTATAGATTCAAGTCACTACCTGTAAATACATTATCTTCTGTATAAGAAGGCGGACGAAAGGTGCTACGCAATAATTCTGGTTGTAACAGGTGAAATTCGTCTGGCAAACCTGGCTCCTCTGGATCTTCGCTAGGTAAATCATACATCGTTGGCAGTGTTTGTTGAGGAGGTAATGGCTCATAGCTGGGTTTGCTATACACATCACTTTGGTACATTATTAATCATCTCCTGTATTTAATCGCTGTTGCCAAGATTCAACTATCTGCTTAATTGTCTCTTCTAAGGAAATTGTCATATCCCAGTGAGGATAATGTTCACTCATTTTTGTTAAATTGGAATAATAGCAAATGTGATCACCAATGCGGTTTTCCTCATACCTCCGCTAACCAGACCTCTAAATCTGCCAATCCGTCAAAATCTAATAGAGCTTCTGCTAGAGACTCTAATTGAGGTACTGGTAATTTCCCAATCTCGTTCTCTAATGGATGAATAATTGATACCTGCTAAAGAGTTTCATTTCACCAAGCGATCGCTTTTAAGATCAACAGTTTCATATCCCCGACTTCTGAGGGAAGTCGGGGATCTTATTTAGATACTAAAAAAGAATAGGATGAATGCGACCAAGCACTTCTGCTAATAACCATTCAGGGCAAATACAGATCAGTTTTGCCTTTCTTGAGCGATAATCCAATGAACGCAGCTGATCGCACATCACTACGCCTTTAATAGGTTGATCATCTGGAATCTCAACGTAGAAAGGATTTTTACGCTTAGTATTACTGATAGGACAAACAAAAATAAAACCTCG
>NZ_JAQMSE010000137.1:0-43256 GCF_028330045.1 Aphanizomenon sp. CS-733/32 | reverse complement strand
AGTAGGTAGGCAAAAATAAATAGAACTATGTTAAGTAAGTTAACAGATTTTGAAATTGGCTCGTAGTTAGGGCTTTAGCCCTACTTTCAGGTCTAAAGACCTTACTACAAACCTTTAATTATTTACGTTACTCTACTTATTCAGAAAATCATCAAACCTGTAGGGGCGGGGTCTCCCCACTCCTCAATTTTTACATTTTAAATGTATATGTTATTAATAAAGTTTTGATGAAATTAAATGCAAGACAAAATTTCTTTGTTAATTTATGAGTAAGAATTTAAAAGCCTATCCCACAGGGATAAATTAGAAATTCAAAAAGCATATTACAGCAACGGAATTATTTATGCAGATTAGTAAAACTTGCTACAAACTTTATCAATATCTTCATAACTTATTTTCGAGGAGATATTGGCGAAAAAAAATAACTTTCAAGATTTTATTGGGTTTAACCTGTGGACTACTCATAACATTTGCCGGCATGACAATGGATTTAGCCACAACTAAAAAATCTAAAGCAGTCAGAACTTCTGAAATTACATATATTACCTCTTGGTTAGGAAATACCATTGGTAATGGTAAATTGCGAGTACAAAATAATATAGAAGCAATGTATGTCAAAGATGACGGAACAATTTATACAAATAGTGTTTGGGATGAAGCTGGTAGTGAAGCAGGAGTATATAAAGATGGTAAACCAATTTTTATCCTCGAAGATACACATGGTTGGAATCGTTTAGGTGGTAAAGCAATAACAGTAAATAGCAAATATATTTATATTTCTATGACTCAAGGTGGAACAGATCAAACAAAAGAATATTATCCTCCCCAAGGACAAAATTGGTACTGCGTCAGACGTTATGACTTAACAGGAAAACCTGTACCTTTTGAAAAAGGAAATGGCTGGGATAAAAGTATGTTAATTACCAGCAAAAGTCATGAAGTTACAGGAATAGCAACAATAAATAATCAACTATTTGTTAGCAATGCTGGCGAGAATATTGTTCGGGTCTATAATACTGAAACAATGGCAGAAATAAATAAGTTCACTGTTAATAATCCCGGAAAAATTACCATTGATAAAAAAGGTAGTTTATGGATTATCCAAAATAAAAAAGGTGCTAAATTTGGAAAAATTGTTAATTATTCTCAAGCCGGAAAGAAATTACCCAAAGAAATTACAGATGTTGATCAACCATCAGCATTAGCCATTGATAATCTCGGCAGACTGTTAGTAGCAGAAAATGGGGTTAATCAACAATTGGTAATTTACAATATTAATAATCAGCCAGTTCGCGTGGATACCTTTGGGGATAAAAAAGGTATTTTTGGTGGTGTACCTGGAGAAGTAAAAACATCCAAACTCTACGGCATTACTGGAGTTGGTACAGATGCCAAAGGCAATATTTATGTAAATAATAATGGCTTTAATACATCGGGAACAGATTTGAGAAAATTTTCGCCATCAGGAAAAATAGTGTGGCAATTACTAGGATTAATATTTGTAGATAATGCAGATACAGATCCAAAAACAGATGGTGTAACTATATTCACCAAACAAGAAAAATATGTCATGGATTATAGCAAGTCTGCTGGTAAACAGTGGACTTATAAAGCCTACACAGTCAATCCCTTTAAATACGCTCAAGACCCACGTCTACATACATCACCAGATGGAACTTTTGTGCGGCGGATTCAAGGCAAACCTTTTGTATTCCTGACAGATATGTACAATAGCTTTTTGCAAATTTATCGGTTTCAACCGAATACAGATGGTGAAATTGCCATTCCTGCGGGGATGTTTGTTGGTACTAATGATCAGAATAAACAGTCTGTTCATGGCAACTGGCCACCTAATCAACCCGCAAACGGAGAATGGATTTGGCGCGATAGTAATGGTAATGGTGCATTTGAAAAAAATGAATATGATAGCAGTCAAGACTATCCCTATATTGGAGGTTGGTGGGTAGACAGCAAAGGAGATGTTTGGAAAACTTTGCGAACTGAAGATGGCATTCGTCATTATCCTTTGCAGGGATTAGATACTAAAGGAAATCCCATTTATACCTATAGTTCGATGAAAAAACTCAAAACTCCTAGCACCTTCAAAGACTTGCGACGGATTGAGTATTTTCCCGAAACCGATACTATGTATTTATCAGGTTTTACGATTGAACATCCGGCATTTGCTGATGATGCCAAAGTCATAGGATCAGAAATTGCTCGCTTCGATAATTGGAGTCAAGGAAATCGCACTCCCAAATGGCGCACCGTTGTTCCCTACGACACTACAGGTAAAGGACAAATCGCCACCGCAGCCATGAGTGTAGCTGGTGATTATGTGTTTGCAGTGGGTGTCAAAACCGCCGAGGTATATGTTTACAAAACTGCTACGGGAGAACTTGTGAAAAAGATGACTCCAGGTCCAGAAGTTGGCAAAGAAAGTGGTTGGGTTGATATTCCCTATGGTATCCGTGCTTTTCGTCGTGCTAATGATGAATATCTTGTATTTGTAGAAGAAAATTGGCAAGGTAAAGTGCTTATCTATCAGTTTCCTATTTGATATAAGTAGAAAGGCACTTTGGAACGGCAGTTATCACCACTAGCCAAAGTTTATCCGCAAATACTCCGTGCCACAGCCGGCAGGGTCAACTAGAATACACCAAAGCTAGGGCGATCGCTCAAGTTAAAGGTCTGACTTTTCCCGTTAAGTCTCGAAAAATCCAACTAATAACTCCCGGTTCGCCTATTTTAAATTGAGTTAGAGACTTCCCAGAAATAAATTATCCCAAGAAACGAACCACAGAGGCACAGAGTACACAGAGAGAGAATTTTTGCATCAGTTTTGGGACATTTTTTTATTTGGAAGTCTCTTAATGATTTCTAAGATTTCATAACTAACCTTGTTGCCATTAATCTTGGTGACTTTTCGATTGTCCAATTAGGAGGAATTGTCAATTCATTCTCAATTTCACCATCATTATCAAAAGCTTTTAACAAACGAATCTGTGCTAATAATTCTAAAGCTCGGTAAAGTCTACCAACTGCATCATCATAACGTTGTTGGGTAGCACGCCTTTCTGCATTTAATATTAAGTCTTGAACTATTTCATAACCATGTCCTTCTGTTCCATTACTAGAATCAAACTTTTCATCTATTTGTCCTCTGCTATTAATTACACACTTGAGAAATAGAGCTAAATTTCTAATTTCAGGGTTTTTCATCTGAGGTTCTAATAACTCTAAAGCGTCGTTCAAATCTATCCCAAGCATCTAACCCAGAACAACAAGCGTATAGGGTTTGAATTTGCCGCTTAATATCAGGTGGTAATGCCATTGATGATAATAAACGCCGAAGTTGTGCGATCGCTGCTGGATAGTTATACTGTTGTAAGAAAATAGGTAAAAATTGTTCTATTGTCCGTTGTGCAACTACAGGTGCTACACTTGCTTGTCCCGTTAATTCACCCCGTTCAACTTTGATAATATTTGTGCGGACGGCTGTGGTTACATATAATGTCAGTTGATAATCAACAGATGCCATTGCTAATCCTACAGACATGGATTTAGTACCACCCGTATAATCAGCCATCATTTGAGCATCTGTGACATTTTGTTGAATGTTCTGAATACATAATGATGCCTTCAGATAGCATTCTGATAAATCATCTGGTTCTTCAATTAAAATTATGTCTCTATCGCGTTGAAATTTATCACCTAATCCTATTTGATTAACTATATTAGGCAACTTTTCTATTCGCATTAGGCTTCATGAATCTTGAGTTGACTGATAACGACCATCTAAACCTAATTGTTCTAATATGGATGCTTCTTGTCTTGATGGTATCTTCAAAGTTTCTGTCCGTCTAATTTCACATGGATAACCTTCACCTATAATCTGAGACTTAGTACCTTTATTACTATCTGAACAAATAAAAACAACACGATCTGGTTGGAGGTCACGAATAGCGGTTACGATAGGTTGATGAGAACCACCGACTGTAATTAAAAGAATTTTAGGCACGATTCAATTATCTCCTGATAAATTAATTACTAATGATTTATTAAGCTATTAAAGCTGTGTGTTCACGACTAAGATAACCAAGATAAAGTTGAGTTAATTTAAGATGAATAATTTTAGTAAGAGTAGCTTTATTATTCTCTAGATATTGTTTAAGTGATCTCAATTTTTCTCGCTGATTTTGATACTAGGATTAATACAATCTTGATGCAGGTTCATTACCTAAAAACAGGGTAGCAAAATCACCACCATCTGCTGTTAAATCACGTTGTCCAACATATCTTTTTCGAGCCAAAACTTCAGAAAATTTTGGTTGATTTGGTAGTTCGTCTGCTTGCATAATTATAGAACGGCGATCGCCCTCATCTCGTACTAAATAAGGATGAGTTTCAAACATGGGAGGATAACAGCGCAAAGGTCTATTATTCCCATTAATTTTATTACCATTCCGTCGTTGATTAAATAAAGATGCTAACTTACCAGCTAATTCATTAAATGTTTTCCGTTCTTTAAAATCTGTTAATGAATGATTTTTATCTTGCTGAAAGTATGCTGAAACTAAAGGATGATTCTGGTTATTTTCATATTTTTCCAACCAAAATGTATCATTAGTAATTTCACTTTTCCTGTAAAACAGTAACATCAAACTGCGGTTTGCGTTCATTACCCCAAGCTAAACACCAAGCGATCGCAATACTAACAGAATTCATCTGATCCATTTTTAGATTCTCCTGAAACCAACCTCAGCAAGTTTACTAATGGTGACTACGTACCTTTTTAGGCAGATTCACCAAAGCTCAACCGTACAATATTTAGATACTAAGGGTAATTCACTGCTTAATATTTCTTAATATAGTTGGCTTGACTTACTTTGCATAAACTTGTATACTGCTAGGAGTCAAAGCAGTTATAGAGAACTAACCAATAAGCCTTTTTGCTTATTGAATTAGGATTTCGGGGTTATAGCGCAGTTGGTAGCGCACCTCAATGGCATTGAGGGGGTCAGCGGTTCGAATCCGCTTAGCTCCATACAGATTATAAGTAATCAAATTCCTCCGGTCCCCTAATGGATACGTGGACTAACACAAAATTAAGGTTCTTAACCCACGTATCCCTTACAGGACCGAAGGAATAGGTGGGTTTTGTCTGTGTAGCCGCGACTTCTAGTCGCCAGGGTTAGTTTTAAAACACCCTCTTAGCCATATTTTCCTGGGTAGGAAGGCAAGAGGCAAGAGGATTTGAGAATATGAAGGTGTACCGAGTTTTGTATGGGTACGCCACGCAAGACTCAGTAGGTATCAATTCTGTTTTTTCCCTTCCCTGTTCCCTGACCACACAAGTAAATTCACAGAATCAAACCGGATTCCTCTAGGAGTCCTAGATTTTAAGTAAGTATTGTTATATCTCACAATTTCCTGTATATTTTATCTCATCTTGGATGTATCAAAGGATTTTATGTTAGAGAAAAGACTGCCATGGTTTGAAAGTGCTTTACAAATAAAAGGATCAGTCATTGCGGCGATTTACAAACGGGTGCTATTGTGTGGTGCTTTTGGAGTTTTAATTTCTATACTTTATCATCTGAAAATTCCCGTTTCTCAACCAATTTTAGGGACTGTTATTCCCAGTATCGTTTTGGGTTTGTTATTAGTATTTCGTACTAATACAGCCTATGAACGTTTTTGGGAAGGGAGAAAATGCTGGGGGGCAATAATCAATACTATCCGTAATTTAGCTCGACAAATTTGGGTATCTATTGATGAAAAAGAACTGGAAGATAAAGATCATAAAATTGAGGCTTTAAACTTACTTGTGGCTTTTGGCATAGCGACAAAACTACATTTACGAAATGAACCTATAAATAGTGATTTAGAAGCATTAATGCCAGATTCTAAATACATCACTCTAAAGATTATCAATAATCCGCCTTTAGAGATTGCCTTTTGGATTAGCGATTATTTACAACAGCAATATAACCGTAATTGCATTAATAGTTATCAACTGACATCTATGCAGGAACTATTAAATATGTTGGTAGATAATTTAGGTGCTTGTGAACGAATTTTAAGAACACCAATGCCCCTGGCTTATGCTATTCACCTCAAACAATTATTATTGTTGTATTGCTTCCTATTGCCATTTCAAATCGTCCAGAGTCTTGACTGGTGGACTGGCTTAATTTCTGCTTTGGTTAGCTTTACGTTGTTAGGTATTGAAGCCATTGGGTTAGAAATTGAAAATCCCTTTGGTTATGACGAAAATGATTTACCTTTAGATGCAATTTGCACAACTATGAAGCGAAATATTGATGATTTAATCAGCTTAACTCCTACTGTGCATAAATTGCATAAATAATGAAATTTAAATGACACTGGAAATAGAAGCTATAAATGGTGATACTACCTCAACAAATGCTTGAGTATATTCATAGGGCATAACATTCTTGCCAATGATTTTTACTCCCTGACCTTGAGGTAGGCAATTCAAATAATATGCTAATCTTTCATCGGGAGTTTCTGGTTTACTTTCTTTACTGATGCCGCGAGCTTTTTCTCCGACAACTAATAATGTGCGGTGAGGAATTGAGGCAATATCATGACTATAATCTCTTTGCCAAAATCTAGCTAAAAAAGCAAATACAGCATAACGCCCATTCATATTTTTAGCATCTGCCATGAGGGTATTTAGCCATTCATCATCAACGTTTTCGCTGAGAGCAAATAATTTTTCAGATGAGAAAGAATACAAGAATTTGCGGGTGCGGGCATAGCGGAAAAAGGCATTACCTATGGGAGATGTAAAAATACTCCAAAGTAGGTTTTGTTGCCATTTGGGGGCATTTTTAGTAATAACTGGACGAGAGGTAGGATCAGATAATACTAATCCGGCAATTAGGTCTTTTTCCAGTTTCACTAATTCCATGGCAACTGGTAATAAAGCTCCTTGGACGACGATAATAACGGGCTGTTTAATTATAGTTTGCAAAAAGTATTGCAACTGGTTTGCCCAGTTAATTGGTGTATGTGCTAAGGCTGGCATATCACTTTCACCACATCCCAATAAGTCGGGATTGTAGATATAATTTTGGTGATTTTTATCATACCATTCTCGGCAAAATCGTTGCCAAAATTGCCGTGATAAACCTACACCGATAGGATGAATTAAAAGTAAAGGAATGCCTGTTGCTGGCGAATTGAGAGGTTGATGAATTTCGTAAGCACAGCGATAGTTTTGCCAAAAATAATACTGGGTTGGCAATGCTGTTCCGTTGTTAACTGTAGATGATGACATGATGATAAGTACCTGAGCAAAATTAATTTAACATTCTTGGAGCAAACAAAAATCTCTGTAGCTCTTATCTGTTCCCTGTTCCCTGTTCCAAAGATAAAATTTATTTTTCACGACTAAGTAGGTGAACACAATAAAAGCAAACTCTGTAAAGAAACGTAAAATCGCGGAAAACTTCTTCACTCTTGCCTCTTGCCTCGCTATAAGACTAAAAAATTATTTGCGGGTGAATGAATTTATATCCAGCATCTTTAAGCTTTTGATTGGATACCCAGGCATTATATGGGCGGATATTTTTATTATCTGCATCCCAAATAACTTTAGGTAAATTGTTTTTTGTCATCACATTATCAAGTAATTCTTTATTTGTGAGATGACTATCATCTACAAGATTATAAATGCCTTGTAAGCGATGCTCACGAGCAAATTCTATGGTGTTAACAATATCATCAAGATGAATCCAATTGGTGATATCTTCTCCATTACCGGGACGAGTTGTTCCTGCGGCTCTACCAAAGATTTTTTCCAGTTCTCTACCCGGTCCATAAATACCACCTAACCGTAAAATACAAATGCGGGTGTTTTCATTGTTCGCTGATAACAATATATCCTCTGTTTTTCTGAGGAGTTGAGAATTGCGATTAGCTGGTGCTGGTGGGCTTTCTTCGTCTACCCAAACACCATTTCTATCTCCATAAATTGAATAACTACCTGTATATATGACTTGGTGAATATGAGGAAATTGGGGTAAGAGAGAAACTAGGGTTTTTGCGGTATCTACATAGGTTTCTTCATAGGAATCTGCATTTTTCGCCCCGACACTTAATAAAACAATTTCTTGATTTTTTAATACGGCTTTCAAACTTTCTAAATCATTACCTGATGTGACAATAACTCTTTGTGCTACTGTTTCTACAGTAGGGATACGTTCTGGGCTAGTGGTAGTTGCGGTCAGCATAAAATTACTGTTTGACTGCCAATATTTGCTAACTGCACAACCTACATAACCACAGCCAATAATTGCAATGTTCATGATCATTAATAGAACTAAAATAAATTTTGGAGTCAAAGAGCAGGAAGTAGATTCTCTCACATATTATGGACTATGGCTATATTATTAATTTTAATGGCTATGACTATGGTACTTACTGATAATCTAATTAGCAAGAAATATTACTAAGTTTTTTATATTGTCAGTAATTTTGACTTGCTGTTTAGTTCCTGGGATTGTTTTCAGGTATGAATTATACCATCAGGCATGATGGCTCCAGCTAATTTAGCTCCAATCAATTTTACCAGTAGGCGATCGCCTGAACGAATTCTCGCTCCTGTCAAATCAGCACCACGCAAATCAGCACCGCTAAGATCCGCACCAATCAAATTAGCCGAGCGTAAATTGGCATCTCTTAAATCCGCTAAAAGTAAGTTAGCTCTAAATAAATTGGCTTCTGATAAATCCGCACCTCGGAGAATCACCTTGTGCATAAAGGTATCACTAAGATTAGACCCGCTCAGATTGGCATAGCTCAAGTTTCTGCCTGATAAATCCCGGTTGCTCAAATTAGCGCGACTAAAATCTTTACCGCTTAAATCGGAATTTGGCTGTGGTGGTTGATAGGTTGTGTGTGGTGGATAGGAGTACGTAGACCATGGTTTCTGGGCTGGAGGTGGGGAAGAATAAGATGAATTAGGCTGTTTATCCCGTAAAGAGCGCAGTTTATCACGAGCTTCATTAAATAATTTCAGCTTTTCCTGGGCTTTGTGTTGTAAGCGCAGATTGTCTTTGGGGAGACGGTCTGGATGCCAAACAAACACTAAATCTTTATAAGCCTGGTTTATTTGTTCGAGTGTAGCCCCTGGCTCTAATTCTAAGATTCTGTAGTATCGCTCCAGTTCGCTGCTCGTCATGGTGTATTAGTGAATATTAATTAATAATTTAACAAATGTTGAGTATTTGTTCATTTAGTGTTTTCTATCTTCTCCACCATCAAGTGGTAATTGAAAAAACTTGTATTTGTTAGCAAGATTTTAGGCTAAAGTATAATAGTTAATTTGTTACAAGTCTTCCCAAATTGCTATATTCTGTAAACTCAGGTTTGAGTTAATTCTTAACTGAGTCAGAATTAATACATTTGTTATCTGGACTTTTTATGTCCTTCTACCCTCAAATTAAGCAGTTTTTTCTTGGTAAATCCTTACCAACCAGTGCCCATAGCGAAGAGCGTTTGAGCAACGCGGCGGCTTTAGCGGTTCTTTCTTCTGATGCGCTTTCCTCTGTGGCTTATGCAACAGAAGAGATATTGCTAGTTTTAGTGGCAGCAGGAAGTGGCGCTCTCGGCTTGTCTCTACCCATTGCGATCGCCATTATCGTCCTTTTAGGCATAGTTGTTCTTTCCTATCGGCAAACCATTCGCGCTTACCCTAATGGCGGTGGTTCTTACATTGTCGCTAGAGAAAATCTGGGTCTGTATCCAGGACTTGTCGCCGGTGGTTCGCTGATGATTGACTATATTTTAACTGTCACCGTTAGTATATCTGCGGGGACAGCGGCTTTAACATCAGCGATTCCTGCACTCCACTCTCACACAGTGCTGCTGTGTTTGATTTTCATTTTCTTATTAATGTTGGCAAATCTTAGGGGTGTCAAGGAATCAGGACAGCTATTCATGCTTCCGACCTTTGCCTTTATTGTGAGTATTTTTCTATTAATTGGCATTGGTCTGTTTAAATATAGCACTGGACAAGTTCCGGCTGAATATCCTGCTCTTCCCGCTACGGAAGGAATAAGTTTATTCTTCATCTTACGGGCTTTTTCGGCGGGATGTACGGCATTGACGGGGGTGGAAGCAATATCTGATGGGGTGTTAGCTTTTAAAGCCCCAGAATGGAAAAATGCTAGGCTGACTCTGTTGTATTTAGGGGTGATTTTGGGATTTATGTTTGTGGGTATCACTTACTTAGCAAACATTTATCACATTGTTCCCGAAGAAGGACAAACAGTGGTTTCCCTTTTGGGGAGAGTAATTTTGGGAACAGGCCCCGTTTACTATTTCCTGCAAATTGTTACCCTGTTGGTTCTGATGTTAGCTGCGAATACCAGTTATGCGGATTTTCCGAGACTGTGTTATTTCGTAGCCAGAGATGGATTTTTACCCCGTCAGTTGTCCCTATTGGGCGATCGCTTGGTTTACTCCAATGGTATTATTCTCCTCAGTAGTTGTGCGGGAATTTTAGCCATTATTTTTAAAGGTGAAGTTAACGCCATTATCCCCCTCTACGCAGTGGGTGTATTTACTTCTTTTACCCTTTCCCAAGCCGGCATGGTTCGTCACTGGTTTCAAGGACAAACTAGAAACTGGCGTGCAAGTGCATTTATGAATGGGTTAGGAGCATTCGCTACTCTCATTGTATTGTTCGTAATTATTTCTACAAAGTTCCTCTTAGGTGCTTGGTTAGTTGTCGTCGCAATTCCGTTAGTGGTGGTTTTATTTGCCGCCATTCATAAACATTATCAGTATGTAGCCCAACGTTTAAGTATTGAAGACCTAGCACCCTGCAGTTATATCTCCGTTCCTAAACCGGAAGTTATTACTCACCCTGCGGTAGTCGTGGTTGGACAATTGAACCGAGGCACAGTCGAAGCTTTAGACTACGCGCGGACAATTGCTGATGAAATTGTTGCTATTCACGTGGATATTGGTTCAACAAACCGAGAAAAACTTCAAGAAAAATGGCAAAATCTCCAATCGGATATTCCTTTGGAAATTATTGACTCTCCCTATCGTTCCGTAATTGACCCAATTGTGGATTTTGTGACTCAGTTTAAAGAACTTCATCCAGATGTTTTTACAACTGTGATTATCCCAGTTTTTGTCCCTCGTCATTGGTGGGATAGTATTTTACATAACCAAACCACTTTGTTTTTAAAGAACGCTTTACGAGCTAACAAAAATCGTATTGTCACAACTGTTAGATATTATTTATAGGGAAGAGGGAACAGGTAATAGGTCATGGGTCATGGGTAAGAGGGAACAGGGAACAGGGAAAGAATTTTCTTCTTTCTCCTGACTCCTCAATTCCTCAAAACTTTCTTTCAAATTCAATTACAGCCCGACTATCATCAGTTAAATTAGTAGAAGAACGCACACGGAATTGATTATTTATGCGGTAATTAACCCCCCATTTTAAAGGATCATTTGCCGTGAGGATTTTAATAGTAGAAATAGAGAATTTTGCAGAAATATCAATTCCCGCTTCCAAAGCTAATTCTAAAGATGAGTTATTTCTCCCTGCTTCTGGTCTTTCAGACAGAATAGTAGGAAATATTCGCAATTCACTTAAACCAAAAGCATCACCAATTTCATTAAATGCACCTTGGAAATTACTGAAAACAGCCGAACCAGCAATATTAATTAAACCCAGGGTACTATCACCACGTCCTTGATTATCCACAAATCCACCTCCTAGCAAAGTGACAATTTGTGTTTCTGAACGGGAAGGATTACTTTTTAATTGCAAGTTATCATTAATTTGACTAGCTAAACCATTAATACTAGCTTCTACTCGCACCGTTTCTAAACCTGCTAAACCTAGAGAACCTTGTCTACTAAGATCACTATTTTGAGTTATGTCTAGAACCTTCGCAAATAGGCGAATATTCAAATCAGGGTCACGGGGTTGACGCGGACTAAAAGTAGCAGTTTGTGGATAACCTTTTGCTAGATTTAGTTGGGTGGTAAATAAATTCACTGCACCTTTAGTTAACTTAATCGTTCCCTCTGGTATGGGTTCATCCAAAGAACCATTAACAGTTACATCTCCAGAAGCTTGGAACTTGAACACTGGTGGTTTGGAAATTTGGATATTGTTGCCCAATCTTAATTTTAAATCATTTAACTTAGTAATTTTACCTCCTGTATCTAGTTGATTGAGGTTATTAATTTTCGCAGATGATGAATTTTCATCTTTAGATTCTGCTAATAATACTTGACCATTAAATAATTCTATATTGCCGCCAATTATTGGTTGGATAAGAGAACCAGTAATTTTTAAATCACCATTAGCACCCCCTTGATATAATTCCTTAAGATTTAAAGATAATTGTCTTAAATTAACCATTAAGGGAATATCTAGTTGCACATTTTTACTATTAGCAATTGGCAATTCTCCCACAGCTTCCACTTTACCATTGCTAAATTTACCTTCGAGATTTTTGATAAACACACGAGTTAAATCGAAAATTGCTTTACCATTCACATTGGTTAACTTTCCTGGTAAGGCTTGGGCGCTAAAGGTGGCATTATCAAGAGAAGCAGTTCCTTTCACGAAAGGTTGTTTTCTAGTTCCTCGAACTTTTAAATCTAATTCTCCTTGTCCCTGTTCAAAAGCTATCTCATTAGTAAAGAGATTTAAAAGTGTCAAACCTTCATTTTTGATGTTGATATTTAAAGTAACTTTGTCACTGTCCAATTTTGCAGAAGCAAAGGGTAAAGTATAGGGAATACTACCATCAATATTTGCAGGTTCAGCCCCTACTCCTAGTACCTGACTACCAAAGTTTAAACGTCCATTCGCATAACTGAAACTAGCATTAGCTGATTCCACTGGTTTTTTATCAATTGTTCCTTCTGTAATGTTTAATTCTCCTGTAGCTTGAGGATTAGCAATACTACCTGCTATGGCTGCATTAAGTTTTAGCTTACCTGTAATTCCCAGCGGCAGTTTCACGAAATTATTAAATCGCTGAATGGGAAAGTTTTCAACTGTTAATTTACCTGATTGGGTTTTACCACTAACGTAACCTGTAAAGGCAATTAACTTGTTTTCCGATTGAATTCGTAAAGGTTGTAACCGCAAAGTTCCTTCTGTAAAACCACCTTCAGCTATGATTTTTTCGACACGATAAAAGCGGTTTGGTTCTGTTGGGTTCCCCCAGGTAAAATTTTGTCCCTGGAAATTAAATTTTATTCTTGGTTCGTCCGTTGTGGCAGTATTAATGGAAATGTCACCATTCAAAATCCCCTTTAAGTCTCTTAATTCTGGGATAGGTTGAGTATCTAATCGTTTTTGTTTTTGGGTATTTAGTAGGGCATTAATTTCTGATAATCGTTGTATTTGGTTAAATAAAGACTCTAATGGTAAGCCTTGAGATTGGGTGGTTAAATCCACAGATTTGCCGTAGATAGGTGGGTTTAAACCCCGCTGGAAGTCTTGAATATCAAAGATCTGTGCTGCGGTGAGAATGTCTTGAATATTGCCTTTGTCAATCTTAATATTTGCTCGCAGTTGCGGTTTCTTTGCCCAAGGTTTGATGTTAGCAGCAAAGGTATATCTACTTTCATCTTTGCGAAGTTCGCTATCACTGAGGATGAATGTGTTGTTATTATAGCGGAGTTGGGTTGTAAAGCGATCGCCTTTAATTCTCCCCAGTTCCGGTTTTTCAATGGCTATATTTCCCGTTGTAGCTAATGTCTGGGAATTAATTTGCAAATTCCCTGTTAATAATCCTCTCACTCCTCCTGGACTTAAAGGAGCATTTGCCGATAAAGCTATATTTAAAGCTTTTAAAGGAAAATTAGTCACATTTATATCCCAATCAGATCCTGTTGCCGCACCTGATAACAATGCTTGTTGCCACTGAACTAAAAAGGATTTCGGGCGATTATTACCGTCTAAATTAACTGCGATACGTTCCTTGACACCAGCAACATCTAAACTCAACCCCTGTCCTGATACAGCATTTAAGTTACCAGTCAATAATGGCTCAAAAGCAAATTCCTGAACTTTCAAATTGCGTAACCCTAATTTAGCTGTAATATTTGGAGCAGTAGGTTTTCCTGTCACCTGTCCGCTAAAATCCAATCTGCCAGCCATATCAACAAGATCCGGTAGTTGCACTGGCAAGCCTTCCAGACTATAATTTTTAGCCTGGATATTCAAATTAACATCAGTAATTTCTGGAACACCCGATTTCTTAACATTAGCTAATAAATAACCTTTTATAGCGAGCGCTGTTGGACTATTAGCTTGAAAATTGGCACTATTATAACCATCAATAGTTAGCTTTTCTCCATTCCAACCAATATCAGCTTGAATAGGTGTATCCATACCTGATAAACCTTGACTCAACCGCACCCGACCAACAGCAGCCACATCTGCTAATGTGGGAGCAGCTAGAGTTCCCGATACTTGCAACTTTCCTCCCAACTGTCCTTTTAATTGCTGATTAAAAGGCTTTAATTGCAAACCTGAAGTAGCTAACAAGGCTTGATAATGACCATTATTCAGTTGAATCTCCGAGGCTTTAACTATACCACTAGGTAATTTTAAATAGCCTTTCCCTTCTCCTTGAATAGTTTCTGGTTGAAATGATTCCACCGAACCCGCTACTTGCAATTGACCGGTGATCATTCCCCGCATTTCTGGGCGCAGTCCCTGGTCACCTACGAGTTTTGTTAAAGGTATATTATCAGCTTGGATTTTTGCTTGATAGCTACCTTCTGCTACTTGAATATTAACAGCTTTAATTGTCTCTTTACCAATAGATAAAAAGGCTTCACCGATTCCAGAAAAGGTTTTTAGACTGAAATTTTCCCTGTTACTGGTAATCATAAAATTACCTGATAGGGAATTATTTAAAATTGGGTTAGCTTGTTTGAAAATTGTTCCTAACCGTAAATCTTTTCCTCGCAATAAAGCGGTAAAATTTTGGTTATTTAATTGGATTTGGGAAATATTGACTGTGCCACCGGCAATGTTGACATTGGCATTTTCAGGAATAATTGTTTCTATTTGAAATGGCGAGGAATTTCCTGATAAACGCAAACTACCGTTAAATTCCGCCCCAGCCAAAGCAATATTTTCCTGCTGTTTTTGGTCAACCAAAGATGTTAATTGGATTTTACTAGCTTGAGTTAAAGCTTGCCAACGCTTGCTATCATAACTATAACTACCACTACCAGTAACTATACCACCACCAACCTTAGCAACTATATCACTAAAGGAAACTGTGCGATCGCTATGAATAATACTTGTCCCCGTGACTGGGTATTTGGCTTGAGGCGCTTGCCATTTAACTACAGTTTGAGTATCAGTAGCCACACCCTTCAATTCCGCGGTGGCTGTGATCAGGCCAATGGGGAAGCCTGTTTTGATATTATATACTTGAGCGATCGCATCCCCAGGCAGATTTTCGGCCTGTAACTGCAAATCCAGTGCCGATACTTCACCGACTTTGATTATCCCCCCTCCCTTAACCTCACCGCCATAAGTAGTTTTACCTTGGATATCTGTAATTTTCAGGAGAGATTGACTACTAATAAGCTCAAATTTACTACTAACTTGCCCAAAATCAACTTTATCAATTTGGGCAGTTTTCAACGTCCTCACATTACCGGACAATACAGGTTGAGAAATTCTCCCTACTATCTGTAAATCAGCTTGAGCTATACCACTCACCGGAAATGGTAACTTTACCTTGAGCGTTGTTTGGGCATTAGCTAAACTTACCGCATTTACACGCCCTTTTAAATTAAATCCTGCTTGCTGGTCAATAGTACCCGATGCTGTTAACGGAATCTTGCCGTAATTTGTAACTATATGATCTAATTTAATTAACAATCCATCAAAACTGAGATTTCCTTGACTATTATTGAGCAATTGGGGCAGATTGGGAATTTGCACCGTCACGCCTTCTAGAGCCATATTGCCATAAAGTAAGGTTTTCTGCTTTGGTATCACCTTAATTCGCAAATCACCATTAACCTTACCAGTTTGTAAAACCAGTGGTAAAGTTACAATCCGAGTAATATCTGCGGCCAGAAGATTTTCAGCTTTGAGTCGAAAATCCCCAGCTAAAGTTTTCTCAGGAATTAAATCGCCAACAATGGTAATACCACCCCCACTGACAGCCTTACCAGCCAAGTCCAACTTAATTAGGCGATTTTTATCTAAGAAGAGTTGAGCCGTGCCATTAACCCCAGAAAATCTTACTGGGACTGGTAAGGAAATTTTTGCCCCTTCACTAACTTTCGGTACTAATACCAAATTTGCATCCCGAAACCGCAATTTATCTAAATCGGTTTTAATCAGTCCTGCCTCAGTAGGTGGAGCGATAGTAGTCGTTAACCAGCTTCCCTGCCTATCCTGCTCAACATAAACATCTGGATTAATTAAAGTTACATCCAATCGAAGATTGCGGTTAATAACTAACTTCCAAATATCAAATCCTACATCTACTGCCCTGACATTTACCCGATCTGGATCTGTCGGTGTAGCAGGAATCTCCGAAGCGGCAAACTGAACACCAGTCAGGGAAAAGGATTTAACTGCTCCCAATTTCACTGGACGATTGAGAGTATTAGTAAGACCTTGGGTTGCTAATGGTACTAAATCGTGATCAACAAAACTTTTTAATCGCCAAACACCACCAATAATTCCTAATAATAACAAAGCACCTATACCTAAGCCAGCACGACCAATTATCGTCCACCATAGACGATTAGTCATAAAATTAACGGGACGAGAATTTTGACTAGGAGAGTTAGACATAGGTTTGCACGCTTTGATTACCAGATATCTGGCAAAACACTAATTACTGACACTGGATAATCCTCAAGCTTATCCACCGTACTAGAAATTTGACACTCTCCGCGTCTAAAATCGCGGAGATTCTATAGAGAGTTTCAGTCTATATCCCTCAGTTATCCCAGTTTCAGGCAGGGTTCCTTAAATATTTGGGTTCTTGCCCTGATTTCGTTGGCCCTGGCGGGCGAAATCATATCTGACAAGCGTAACTTTCCGAGAGTCCCTCGGTAGCTTTTTATGTCTTTAGTGACAATTCAATTGTATCACGAATGATGAAAATTTGAAATTATTTCAAATTTTCAAATTAACGTCAATGCAGGATAAAGGAAAGCCTCTAGCCTTCATCCCTTGTCTAAAGCCCAAATGTGGCTGACTCAGGAAGCCACGTTTTCAAGGTTTTCGGCGTTCTTCCTGATAAATGAATATAGACACAATTTTACGTTGAACTCTTAGAGAGTATAACGGGATAATTGGGAAATTGACACCTCCCCGTATCTTTAGACAGACCGGGGATTCTTGGGTCAACGGACCTATAACTTCTTTTAAATCCTCCTGATAGCGCAGCGTGGCCTTAGCCATACTTCTAGCTCTCACAGATGACTTTTCCGCAACCCCTATTTAGGATTGCTATATACAGTGATTGAACTTTAAGATAAATTAGAGAACTGATCAAAGGATAGACAATGCGTGTTTTTGTACTAATGTTCAATGCTGGCACTGATAATGAGGGGATTCACAGCATTCGGATTAGCAATGCTCAAGGGATGAAAGGGAATAAAATCCTCATGTTTGAGTCGGAGGATGATGCCACCCGCTTTGCTTTAATGTTAGAAGCGCAGGACTTTGCTGTCCCGACAGTGGAAATGATGAATGCTGATGATATTAGGGAATTTTGCGAAAGCACTGGCTATATCTGGGAAATTGTGGCGGAAAATAGTGAATTAGTATTGCCACCGGAAACGAATGTTGAACAAACTGATTGGCAAGCTGAACCAGAAATAGAGGATACTGATGAGGACTTTTTATCTTACAGTCCATCTGCGCCAGAAGTTGCTAATTCTGATTTAGACAGTATTCGGCGCAAACTGGAAGGTTTATTATAATTAGTCATTGGTCATTGATCATTGGTCATTGGTCATTATGGGTAAATAAAAACTAACAAATAACAAATGACAAATTTTCAGGAACGCGGGCATTTACTCACCGAACAAGTTAATCCTAATAGTATTAATTTAGACCAACTCAACTCCTTGGAACTGGTGGAGTTATTTAATAGCGAAGACCAAAAAGCAGTAGCAGCAGTAGCAGCGGCGAAGATTCAGTTAGCAGCAGCTATTGACTGCACAGCAGAAAGACTACATCAAGGTGGGCGTTTATTTTATGTGGGTGCAGGGACCAGTGGGAGATTAGGAGTATTGGATGCTGCTGAGTGTCCACCTACTTTCTGTACTTCCCCAGAATTGGTACAAGGGATTATTGCTGGTGGTGCGGGAGCATTAGTCCGCAGTTCCGAGGATTTGGAAGATCGGTCTGAAGATGGGGAAAGTGCGATCGCTCAACGACAAATTACCCAATTGGATGTAGTTGTCGGTATTACTGCTGGGGGAACAACTCCTTTTGTTCACGGTGCCATTAATGCAGCGCGTCAACGGGGAGCTAAGACTATTTTTATCGCCTGTGTTCCCGCCGAACAAGTTACTATTGAAGCTGATATTGACATTCGGTTGTTGACAGGTCCAGAAGTTTTAGCAGGTTCTACTCGCTTGAAAGCAGGAACAGTGACCAAATTAGTCTTGAATACTCTCTCGACGGGGGTAATGGTGAAACTAGGTAAAGTCTATGGGAATCGCATGGTTGATGTTGCTGTCACTAATCAAAAATTACGCGATCGCGCTTTACGCATCTTACAAGACCTCACCGGTTTAAGTCGAGAAGCCGCTGGTCTTTTACTAGAAAATAGCGGTAAATGGGTTAAATTAGCATTATTAATACACTGGACTAAGTTAGACCAAGAAGCAGGTAAAAAACTATTAGCAGCCCATCACGGTAATCTTCGACTAGCTGCAAACAGCTACAATCAGAATAGTTAACTACTAAAGTTACCAACAGGGCAAAACAGAATTAAAAATGGGTAATTGATAATTACCTATTGATTCTTCTACTCTGAAAATAAGCGTTCTTACTGATATAGGATCATAGACAAAATGAGTATGATATCATAGGACTATTGAGTAAATAAAACAGATGGTTAATTGCATACCGCTAAATCAATCTGGGACTTTTTAATACTTACTACTACTCTAAATATCGAGTCATGTTACATAACCACAAAAGCTAAATTACATTTGTGTGGAATCCTCCAAGACCTTCACCAAACGTCTGAAACCCTATTGATATCGTAAGGATTTTATTGGGTTGCATATCTATATTTAGAAAGTTGGCACAGGTATTAATCCTCCCAATTAAATTGTCAAAGGCTCGTAAAAGAAGCCAAGCATGGATTTTTATAAATACTTAATCAATAAATTTTCAGGGAAAGCATGATGACCAAGCCAGAAGCAACAGAAGCGCAAAACCTATTCCATGAATTTAAAAAGTGTACTCAAGTCCAATACAACGGACAACTAAATATCAAGAGTTCTCAAGGACGACAATGGACTTTCTATTATCGTTTGGGCAGAATAGTATGGGCTACAGGTAGTGATCATCCCTTCAGGCGTTGGCGCAGAAACATGGCTCAATATTGTCCTGATATTGATATCACGAAAATCCGCTGTAGTTATCAAGATATAGCCATTGACTATTGGGATTATAATCTCATAGACATTTTATACAAAAGACAAAAAATCCAGAGAGAAAAAATTCATGCCATTGTTGAAAACACTATAGCCGAATTATTTTTTGATCTAGCTCGGGAACTAGGTTTTGCCGCTGTTACTTGTAGTTACAGTCAGAGAATTATATTAGAAATGCCTATGAGCTTCACGAATGCAGATATGTCCATTAAACAAATGCGAGATGCCTGGTCAATTTGGTCACAAGCTGGATTAGCAAATATTTCTCCTAATTTAGCGCCAGTCCTGCGGCGACCAGAACAACTACAGCAAATGGTCAATCCATCTGTATATAAAAATTTTGTGAGTTTAATTAATGGTCAATTCACATTACGGGAGTTAAGCATCAGAATGAAACAAGATGTCATGCCTGTAGCACGTTCCCTACTTCCCTATATCCTTAAAGGCATTATTGAGTTAGTTTCAGTACCTGATTTACCCTTAACAGTTGAATCTAATAGTTCCACTGGTAGACAACCCAGAAATCAATCTCCTCCATTAATAGCCTGTGTAGATGACAGTCCCCAGGTTTGTAACATCTTAGAAGAAATTATGACCCGTCACGGACTGAGATTTCTTAAAATCCAAGACGCTATCCAAGCTTTACCTATTATCATCCAAAAAAAGCCAGATTTAATTTTCTTAGATTTGATTATGCCCATAGCCAGTGGCTATGAAATCTGTACACAATTACGCAGAATTTCCGCTTTTGCGGAGACACCAGTAATTATATTAACTGGTAATGATGGTTTAGTAGATAGAGTTAGGGCTAGAGTTGTCGGCTCTACAGACTTTATTTCTAAGCCAATCGTAGCAGATCGGGTCATGAATGTAATCCGTAAATATTTACGCGTCCCCAATTTATCAAACAATAATCATGATCCTAATTTAGAAGCTATTGATGAGAACTTACATGATGGTTAGTAGTTACCGACTCTGTTATTCAGATATTTATCGAAAAATTCATAATTTCTACGGAGATAGTCAGAATAAAATAGTGTTAAGATTAACAATGTTAACTCTCGATTATTTTGTTGGTTACAACCAGCATTAAATCTTTGTAAGAATGATTTATCACAGCTAAAATTTGTGATTAGGTATGCTAATCTCTGCTAGATATGCAGTTGTGACGGAGGAAAGTGTATACAATTTATTACGTGAGTAAAATAAAACATCAAAAAGTGTTTATTTGATCTGTATAATTGGATATTTGCTGTTTTTGTTAACATTCTGAAAAGAACTCAATAGGTAATTATCATGAGTACGGTTCTAGTGGTGGAAGATGGCTTAACTGATATGGAAGTTATCAGTAAATACTTACAACAGGCTGGTTATTTCGTTGTTTGTGCGAACGGTAGTGAAGAAGCACAAGATAAAATAAGTAGGAGTAAACCGGATGTAATAGTTTTGGATGTAATTTTGCCTGGTAAAAGCGGCTTTGAAGTTTGTCGGGAGTTAAAAAATAATGCTGAAACTAGTAATATTCCTGTAGTTTTTTGCTCTACTAAAAGCAGTGATGTGGATAAAATGTGGGGGAATATGTTAGGTGCTGATGCTTATTTAGCTAAACCAGTAGATAAGGAAGAATTAGTCCTGACTTTAAAAAGATTGATTAAATGATGGATTGTGGGTTAGTCACCGAATTTTAGATTTTAGATTTAAAATTTAATTTGCAGAAATCTTTACCCCTTCGGTAAAGCAATCTACATTTTTAGGGGCTAAAAAGAATTATTGAGGGTGGGGGGGAATTAATTTTGGAAACCAAACAAAAATTTTTAAGCTTTTCTTTAGGAGTCAGGGATACAGCAGTAATTCCCCTAGAACAAATTACAGAAGTTGTACAAATACCACTGACGGAAATATGTGGTGTTCCCCAAATGCCTAATTGTGTTGTCGGTATTTATAATTGGCGGGGGGAAATGTTGTGGTTGGTTGACTTGGAAGAAATGTTAGGTTATCCACCACTTTTACAAGGGTCAAGTTTTCTCTCTAAAATGATGGCATTAGTGGTAGAACATGAAGGCAAGTATTTGGGAATTTTAATCCGTCAACTCATAGATATTGATTGGTTAGATACCCAGCAAATCAAACAACCATCTGGGGAGGTTTTTTATCCAGAAATGATACCTTTTTTGCAGGGGTATTTCATTAGTGATTCTGAACAAATGATTTTTAATTTGGATGCTTCAGCAATGCTGCAAACTTCTATGTGGACAACACATAGTTAAATAAACAGTCAGCAGTCAGGAGGAAGAAGGAAGAAGGAAGAAGAATAGTTTTCACCAATTACCTATACTTTACTACAATTATTGAGGTTAGTAGCATGACAACTTTATATCAGAACCCAAATGAAGATGGTAGAAACATTTTTAGTACAGCACAGAATGAAGAAAAGAAAAAAGACAATGGGAATGGATTTAATTATGATGCATCTAGTAAAAGTTTAATTGCCCAGGAATTTAAAATCTGGAGACAGCGGTTTCAAGAGATAACTGCTAAAATGCGCCAAGTTGGGGATTTGGAGAAGTTATTATCTGTAACTGTAGCAGAAATTAAAGTTAAGTTAGTATGCGATCGCGTCTTAATTTATCAGTTTAACACTGATGATACTGGAACCGTTTTAGCTGAATCAAGAAGCACTGGTTGGACACCTGGGATTAATGAAACTCTGGCGGCTATTGTCTTTGGTGTTTATACCAGTGCAGATTATTTAGAACCTGTAATTATTGACGATATTAGTCAAATTCAAGTTACCCCCTACCAAAAGCAACTACTGGAAAAATTTCAAGTCAGAGCTAGTTTAAGCTTACCTATTTTTGTTGATGGTAAAGTATGGGGTTTATTGGTAGTTCATAGCTGTAGCACACCTCGACAATGGCAAGAAACAGAAACCACACTTTTATCACAAATTACCACAGAAATTACTTACAGGTTTCAGGGATTTAAATTACAAAAAGAACTCAAACAATCTTCCCTAGCCAAGCAGTCAGCAGCGAAAGTTATTACCAAGATTTTACAACAGCCAGATGTCGAAAAAATCTTTCAAACAACCACTCAAGAAATCCGCCAACTATTGAAATGCGATCGTGTCGGGGTGTATCGTTTTAGTGATGATTGGAGTGGTCAATTTGTTTCCGAAGCTGTGGGAAATAATTGGGTGAAAGTTGTCACCCCTGGTTATAAAATGGTTTGGGAAGACACCCACCTTCAAGAAACCAAAGGTGGTAGATATGCCCAGGGGGAAACCTTTGTCGTTAATGACACCTATAAAATAGGTTTAGCCCAATGTCACATTGATATTTTAGAACAGCTTGAAGCCAAAGCTTATATCATTTCTCCCATCTTCTCCGGGGAAAAATTGTGGGGTTTATTAGCAGCTTATCAAAATACTGGAGCGCGGGAATGGCAAGATTGGGAAGTCAGCTTTTTAAATCAGATTGGTTCACAATTTGGTGTAGCTGTTTCCCAAGGAGAATATCTAGGAAAAGTACAAAGACAAACTGAACAATTAACTCAGATTACCAAACAACAAAAGGCTTTAACTAAGATTATTAACCGAATCCAGCAGTCTTTGAACATGGGAGAAATCTTGAAAATTGCCACCCAGGAACTGCGTCAAGTTTTACAATGTGATCGGGTGGCTGTTTATCAATTTCATCCAGATTTTAGCGGTAAGTTTGTTACAGAATCAGTAAGCAATAGTTGGGGAAAATTAGTAAATACAGACATTAAAGATATTATCGAAGATACTTACCTTCAAGAAACCAAAGGAGCGCGGTTTGCCAAAGGGGAGACCATAGCGGTAAATGATATCTATCAAGCCAATATTACTCCTTGCTATTTAGAATTATTGGAGCAGTTTCAAGCCAAAGCTTATATCAATGTCCCAATTTTCTTTGGTGATCAATTATGGGGTTTGTTGGCGGCTTATCAAAATTCTGCACCTCGTGAATGGCAATCTTCAGAAATTAGCTTTTTATCTCAGGTAAGTTTGCAATTTAGTCTGGCTAAAACCCAGATAGATTATCTACAAACAGTAGAATCTAAATCCGAAGAACTAGCGCAACGGGCTGAACAGGAAAAAGCTATTAATAGGATTGTGAATCGCATTCGTCAATCCTTAGATGTAGAAGAAATATTCAAAACAACTACCCAGGAAGTTCGTCAGGCTTTGCAATGCGATCGCGTTGGAGTCTACCAATTTAACCCTGATTGGGGTGGTAAATTTATCGCCGAATCAGTGGGTAATGGTTGGACAAAAACAGTGACACGTGACTTCCAAATGGTTTGGGAAGATACCCACCTCCAAGAAACTCAAGGTGGTAGATATGCTAAAGGAGAAACCTTCGTTGTTAATGATATCTATCAAGCTGGTCATGCTCAATGTCACCTAGAAATTTTAGAGCAGATTGAAGTGAAAGCCTATATGATCGTACCCATCTTTTTTGAAGAAAAATTATGGGGCTTATTAGCAGCCTATCAAAATTCTGCACCCCGTACATGGCAACCTTCAGAAGCCAACTTTTTAACTCAAATAGGATTGCAATTTAGCTTGGCTAAATCCCAAGTTGATTATTTAGATAGATTACGACAACAATCCGCAAAAATCGCTCAAATAGTTGAACAGGAAAAAACCTTCTCCAAGATTGTTAACCAAATTCGTCAATCTTTAACATCAGGAATTGAAGAAATTCTCAAATCTACTACCCATGATATTCGCCAACTATTGAAATGCGATCGCGCCGCAGTCTATAAATTCACCTCGGACTGGGGTGGTCATTTTGTCGCCGAATCAGTAGCCCCAGGTTGGATCAAACTAGTTACATCCGAACTAAAAACCGCCTTTGACGACCCTTGTTTGCAAGCCATGAACGGTGGTGATTATAAAAAAGGTAACAAATTAATAGTCAGCGACATTTATCAAGCCAGCTTTGATACTTGCTACATTGAAATCCTCGAAGGATTTGAAGCCAAAGCCTATGCGATCGTCCCCATCCTATTTGGCGAAAAACTCTGGGGATTATTGGCAGTTTATCAAAACGACCGTACCCGTCATTGGCAAGAATCCGAAACCAACCTATTAGCGCGGATTGGTGATCAATTAGGATTAGCCTTACAACAAACAGAATTCTTACAACAACTACAAAACCAATCAGCCAAACTCTCAGAAGCAGCCAACAGAGAAAAAGCAGCCAAAGAACTACTCCAACAGCGTTCCATTCAACTGCTAATTGCCCTTAAACCTGCCCTCAAAGGAGACTTGACAGTTCGCGCCCCCATTACCGAAGATGAAATAGGAACAATTGCGGATGCTTATAACGGGACTGTACAAGCACTACAGCAGATCGTTATTCAGGTACAAACAGCTTCTCAACAGGTAGCCCAAACCTCCAGTAATAGTAGTAACTCCCTGGTGGGA
Source organism: Aphanizomenon sp. CS-733/32 (assembly GCF_028330045.1). Lineage (NCBI taxonomy): Bacteria > Bacillati > Cyanobacteriota > Cyanophyceae > Nostocales > Aphanizomenonaceae > Aphanizomenon > Aphanizomenon sp. CS-733/32. The sequence continues at coordinate 18,112 of NZ_JAQMSE010000137.1, read as the reverse complement.
TTGACTCACCTCGCTGAACAACAATCAGGGGAAATCACTAAGGCTTTAGGTGATTTACAACAGATGCTAAACTCTACCCAAGCGGTAGTTAACAACGCCCAATTAGTGCAAATAGCTGTTCAACAAGCCAACAAAACGGTAGATTCTGGCGATACCGCCATGAATGAAACTGTTAATGCTATTCAAGCCATTCGAGAAACCGTAGCTCAAACCAGCAAAAAAATTAAACGTCTGAGTGAATCATCGCAAAAAATCTCCAAAGTGGTAAATTTGATTAGTAGCTTTGCGACTCAAACCAACGTTCTCGCCCTCAATGCAGCGATTGAAGCCACTAGAGCCGGTGAATACGGTAAAGGTTTTGCAGTGGTAGCTGATGAAGTCCGTTCTTTATCCCGTCAGTCAGCAGCCGCAACTATCGAAATTGAAAAATTAGTTCAGGAGATTCAAGCGGAAACTGGGGAAGTTGCTGTAGCAATGGAAACCGGGATTCAGCAAGTTGTCGAAGGAACAAACTTAGTTAATGAAACTCGCCAAAATCTTAATGCCATTGTGTTTGCCACTGCGGAAATTAGTCAACTAATTGAACGCATTACCGAAGCCACCCAAATCCAAATGCAGCAATCTGGTACAGTTACTAAATCTATGAATGATGTGGCAGAAATCGCTAACAAAACCTTTGGAGAATCCCAAGAAATTGCCAATGTCTTCCAAAGCTTAACCGGAATGGCGCAAGATTTATTAGCAACTGCTAGTAAGTTTAAGGTCAAGTAAGTAGGTGACAGGTGACAGGTGACAGGTGACAGGGAACAGGGAACAGGGAATAGGGAATAGGGGAGAAAATTATATTCTTCTTCCTTCCTTCTTCTTCCTTCCTCCTGAACTCCTGAACTCCTGATTTAAAATAATTACTAAAATCTAAAATCTAAAATTATGATTACAGATGCAGCAATTCGTGAACAAGGCTATGCCTATTTTCTGGGCGAAGCACCGGAATTATTACAAACTATTGAACAAGATTTATATACTTTAGTTGAAAGTTCTGGTACAGCTAAAATACATAATTTAATGCGGGCAACCCATACAATTAAGGGTGGGGCAGCAAATGTTGGACTCGATACCATCATGACAATTGCCCATTCTTTAGAAGATATATTTAAGGCTTTATATAATCCTAATGTTGTCATTGATAGTGAATTACAAACCTTACTTATTCAAGGGTATGAATGTCTACAATTAGCAGTGACAGCAGAAGTTACTAACAGCAACATCAATGCTGATGAACTTTTGAACCGCGCTACTACAGTATTTGTCCAAATCCAGGAAAAGTTAGGTGATGCTTTTGGCGCAGAACCCCATATTCCGACATCGGAAGAGTTAGGATTTGATATTGTTAAATCTATTTTTGAAATAGGAGTAAAACAACGCCTAGATATTCTGAATCAGGCTCTTACTAATCCGCCAGATAATACTGAATTTTGTGAATTACTCCACTCTCAAAGCGAAGTATTTATTGGCTTGGCAGAATCTTTAAATCTATCAGGATTGGAAAAATTGGCACGCACAATTATGGCGGCTTTAGATGCAAATCCTCAAAAGGTACGAGAAATTGCTAAAATCGCTTTCACTGATTTAAAAGCAGCACAAATAGCTGTTTTAGGGGGCGATCGCACTTCTGGGGGTTCACCATCTTTAGAATTGCAAGCACTAGTAAATACTACAAGTGATGATTTGTTTCCTGTCATCACAACCAGTTCTTTAACAACAGTCCCAAAATCCGAGTCATCTCTGGCATCTATACACCAATCTTTCGCTGATACATTCTTTAATACGACAACAGAATTTTATCAATTTTTAATTACTCTTAGCAATGGAAATAATCAACCTTTGAAACCAGTTCATGCCAAAGTTTATTTGAAAACCATTCGCTATATTTTTGGCTGGTTTAATCACTACAGAGAAATACCAGAATCAGAATTAAATCTATCTTTATTAATTCCTTCATCTACTCAAAAATATCCCGTCAATTATTTAGAACATTGGCTAGAACAATTTTTTTACTGCATCGAAAAATTAGGAGATAGCAAATCTCTATGTCTTCATCGTCGTGGTGTAATTTTAATTATTCTTTTAGCCATTGCTAAATTCCAATATACTGTTGAGCGAAATAACAGTGCTATCCCCATTATCAAGAAATTAAGACAGCAAATCCGCGAATTGGGCAGAGAATATAAAAATTATCCACCAGTCACAGAAGCAGAAAAAAACTGGCTTGATCATCCTAAATTACAAAATTTGCTAGTGATCAAAGAAATAGTTCCTTCCTCATTACTCGAAGAAAATAATAATCTTCTGGAATCAATATGGGGAGGAGAGCCTATTTTAGCTCCTGATCATAACTTATTTGCAACACCAATTATAGAAACAACAGAAGGTGTTCAAGATGATATTTATCTAGAAAGTGTAACATCATCAGCAATTAGTGAAGAGGTAATTACAGACTATGATACAGCAATTAGTCAGCAATTAGAAGAAAAAACGACTGATGCGGTTAATAGAAATTCTCGTCAATCTTCCTTTGTGCGGGTAGATGTGGAAGGACTACAACGCCTTAATTATTTAACAGGTGAATTACTCATATATCAAAAAAGACGGACTTTATATGATGAACAAGTCATAGAATTAATTGATAGATTAAGTCAGCAACTTAACCAACATCAGTTGACTTTATATCAATTACGAGATTTACCATTACAAGGGAATAATGTCTCATCTCATCACACCCATTCCCTGAGTTCAGTAAATTTTGATTCTTTAGAAATGGATGTATATTCAGAGTCTCAGTTAACACTACATTCAGCAATAGAAGAAACTTTGCAAATCCAAGAAACTTCTGAATCCCTAGAATTACTGATGAAACAAGCCGCTCAAATGGGGGAAAAACAACAAACCTTAACCTTAAATATTATAGATAACTTGGTAGAAGCGAGAATGTTACCTTTAGGAACTATCCTGAGTCGCTTTCCGCAAATGGTGCAGAATCTAGCTAATGTTTATGGAAAACAGGTACAATTAAAACTGACTGGTACAGATGTGCTGGTTGATAAAGCGATCGCCGAAAAACTCTATGATCCCCTTTTACAACTGGTACGCAACTCTTTTGATCATGGCGTTGAATCTCCAGAAATTCGCCGAGAAAGAGGTAAATCAGCAGATGGTACTATTGAGATTTTTGCCTACAATCAAGGTAGTCAAACTGTTATTGAAATCCATGATGATGGACAAGGATTAAACTTAGAAAAAGTTCGTAGCAGAGCCATAGAACTTAATCTAATTCCCCATGATCATGACGGAGACTATGTTCATCACCTCACCGAGTCTGAATTAATAGAGATGATGTTTGCTCCGGGATTTTCCACAGCCGGGAAAGTCAGTGAAATTTCTGGACGCGGGATGGGTTTAGATATTGTTCGTACCCAAATACAATTACTTAACGGCTCAATTTCTGTGCAATCATCACCTCAGCAGGGAACAACATTTATTCTTAAAATTCCTTTCTCTATGACTACAGATAAACTCATGTTAGTTCAAGCAGGTGGTGTTATTTACGCTTTACTACAAGATAGTATTGAAAAAATAGTTATTCCCTCTGCTCAACAAATCAAAGAATTTGAAGGCAAACAGTTTTTATATTGGCGGACAGATGAAGATGAATTGATGGTCAATATCCAAAAACTAGCAGGGTTAATGTACTATAATGGCGCAGTTTTGAGTAGAAATAATCTGCAAGGTCTATCAGATAATTCAGAAGCAGGAATGGTGAAAAATCCCATCATTTTATTGCGTCGCCATCATGGTATGGTAGGCATAGAAGTTGATCAGATTATTGGAGAACAAGAATTAGTAATTAGACCGTTAGGAAATTCTATTACTCCACCAAAATATGTTTATGGTTGCAGTAGTTTGGCTAATGGTAACTTGATCTTAATTATTGATGGTACGTTGCTTATTGATACTAAAGAAATGCAAGCCACATTGGATGTCATGTCTCTACCGATGGCACTTTCCCCAAAAAATCAACAAGCTTTACCAGAGACAGTTGCCACTCATATCCACAAACAGTTAACCACTAATGTATTAGGAAATAGCCAATCACCAAAAGTAATTTTAGTCGTAGATGATGCTATTAGTCTGCGGCAAACTCTCTGTCTCACTTTGCAAAAAGCAGGATATCAAGTATTACAAGCTCAAAACGGCGTAGAGGCTTTAGAACAACTACATCTACATCCAGAAATTGAAGTAATTATCTCTGATTTAGAAATGCCAAGGATGAACGGATTTGAATTATTAAGCCATATCCGTCAAAACCGAGATCTTGCTAGAAAACCAGTTATTGTCCTCACCTCTCGTAGTGCAGAGAAACATCGTCAGTTAGCTTATGAATTGGGGGCAAATTCTTATTTAACTAAGCCTTATTTGGAGCATGAATTTCTCTCTACCCTTGAGAGTTTAGCTAATAGAAACAACAAGGATACAAACCAGGGATTAATAGCAGCAGGTAAATAGGGCAGGAGTCACCGAGTCAGGAGTTCAGGAGTAAAACTAGAGTAGAAACGACAAAATCTAAAGTCTTAAATGCGACTGTGTTTTTGAGGGTGATACTCAGGTTCCTAATTATCAAGAGGCTAACAAAGATGAGTAAGTACATTATTTTCAAAGCTGAGGACGCAAGCGCCCAACAGTGGATAGGACTCCTATTTGACGGCTCTAACTTAATGGTATGGAGAATTTTCTGCAATTTTGTATTTTGAATCAGGATAACAGCTAGTGAAGCTATGGTATATTTGGTGGTGGTGCAGCCGTGAACATGGCTAAAATTAGGTCTACTACTATAAAATTTTAAGCGAATGGCATAAGCCGGAGAATTTGTTTAGACACACTCACTAACTCGATGACAGGCAAAAACGCAAGACAGAATGCATTTCTGCGGTTGGTGTCCACTAAGGTTGAAGTTTTCGAGTCAGCATCTCGCTACTTGTTGCTTCCTGGTAAAGAAATGGTAATTGGACGTGACCCCATCTGCCAAATTGTCTTGGATGCCGTAATATACCGGATGGTATCTCGTCGTCATGCGGTAGTTCGTCCCCTTTCTTTAGCGACCGATAGCGGTTATAGCTGGGTAATTTGTGATTTAAATAGTGCCAATGGCACTTTTTTAAATGGAGAACGATTGAAAGGATGTCAAGAATTACATTTAGGTGATCGCATTTCCCTGGGTGCTGATGGACCACAATTTATTTTTGAGTACGAAGTTGTTGCTCAAAAAACGATGATCAATGTGAGTAAAGCGACAGTGTTATCATCTGTCAATCACCAACATCTGCCATCAAAGCAAGATTCTGTAAGCTTCACACAATTATTTCCTATTATCTCTACTGGTAAGGATCTCACTCGCAAAGCCTACCTGATTCCAGGAATTTTAACAGTAGTTTTCGTGGTATTAATGTTTGCTACCGTAGGTCATCCCCAAGCTAATCAAGTAATTGTGGGATCTTACATCGCTTTTGCTGCTTACTATTTTGTTTATCAATTGTGTGGTAAATCCAAGCCTTGGTGGGTACTCATGGCTGCGGCACTGAGTACAATGTTAATTTTACTGAGTCCTCTCTTAGATTTATTTATCACAGTTTTCCGAGATATCTTACCTGGGACCTTGGATGCGACATCTCCAGATGGGATTACCTTCACCGAATTATTAGTGCGGATGTTTTTCGGTGCAGGGTTAATGGAGGAACTACTGAAAATACTACCAGTATTAGGAGCATATTGGATTGGTAAGTCCCTGCGATCGCCCTGGCGAGAACGGATTGGGGTTTGGGAACCGCTGGATGGTATTCTCTTGGGTACAGCTTCCGCTGTGGGGTTTACTTTACTAGAAACTCTTGGTCAATATGTACCCTTAATTTCCCAAAATTCTGGTCAATCAGTCGGTTTGCAGCTACTTATTCCCCGGATTTTAGGTTCTGTGGCTGGACACATGGCTTACAGTGGCTATTTAGGTTATTTTGTTGGTTTGGCTGTGTTAAAACCCCTCAAAGGCAAGCAAATCCTCACGGTGGGTTATTTGAGCGCTTCTGCACTCCACGCTTTATGGAATGCGACAGGTTCTATTAATGCTTTGTTTTTGGTCGTAGTTGGTGTTTTATCTTATGCCTTTTTGATGGCGGCAATTCTCAAAGCACGGGTATTGTCACCCACAAGATCAGAAAACTTTGCTACCCGGTTTCTTGATCCAAAGTAGGCAAGAGGCAGGGGGCAGGGGGCAAGAGGTGATAAATTAGCTAATCTCTGGACTTGAGGCAGAGTAAAAATTAGGGTTAAGAATCAGATTTTGAGAGATGTTGGAGGGCATAATCAGCGATCGCTAAGGTAATTTTTGCTTGTTCTATTTCTGATAAATTTGCCCAATCCCGCTCTTCAAAATCTCTAATTAGTGATGTCAATGTATGTGGTTCACTACTTCGCATTGCGTAAGCAAAAGGACGAGCTAAAACCAACAGATCATCTACTTCCCAACTGGGTAGTAAAGCTTGTACACATGCCACTAATTTCTCACTAGCTGATTGTTCAAGCATAGAAACTTCAGTAGTTTTTTGAGCTATCGCAGTGAGTAAACCTCCAGGAATAACTGAAAAAGCGTTCTGCAAAACTTCCTGAAGATGATTAACGATATTTTTACTACTGTTATTTTTAAGAACAGCAACTTGATCCCAAATTGTATCTAAATTTTGATAAAAATTATCGGCACTTGTACTTAGTTCTGCATCTAAAAAATCTTGCAACCCAAACTGTAGTTCTAGGTTATGAAAATAAGCTTCTGAAGATTCATCAGCCAAATTCCAGGGATAAGCAGTATCTTCAGGTTCTAACAGTGCTTCTATAAATTCTAAATCTACATTTGATGGGGCAATATTTAAAATATTTAAATCATTAGTGTGGGGTTTCATTTTTTTCTCACTATTAATTTATAGGTGCTATTGACAGCTACAAACCCAACAATTGAATTTCCGCAAAATACAGCAGGAGTCAAGGAGTCAGGAGGAAGAAGGAAGGAGGAAGAAGGAAGGAGGAACAAAACTGGGTTGCTGTCTGGGTTTGAATTTAGATACTGGATCTCATTGTTAATTATCAACGTTAATTATCAACTGGTTTTTACTCCTGACTTTTGGGCGCAGGCCCTGCGCCCCTACTGATGGAATCCTCCCGAATAAATTCCCAAATTTCACCTTTAGAACTCCCAAACATTAACTGCATTCCCGATGTTAAAGGTACTTCTTCGCGGAGGATTTGTTGCCAACCATTAGGGCTTAAATACCAGGTTGTCCCATAGGTAGACAAATCCTGTAGGTAATAAGTGGTCATGGATGTATTTTCTTTGAGAGTCTTCCGACATAAAATTTCTGCGTGGTGTCTGGAAATATAAATTTCGGGGATGATAATATCATTCTCTTTTGTGCGACCGATGCGGGTAACTCCAGAACGTAATAACCAAATTTTGCCTCCTGGTGTGAGCGATCGCAAATAAGCTGTATTCATGGGGGTAACTAGGTCAGAAATCGCCGTATTGGGTAGTTCTGTGACTCCTTCATCTACATCCTTAATCAGTTCTCCATCAAAATCAGGATGGAGGTAGAGAACTGGTAATGTCCAAGCTGGTTGATTAAATTTATACAGTGTCAATAGTTCTTGTCTAGCGGTTGCCACTGCTTCATCAATTAATTTACGCGATCGCAAACTGGAAGCAAAAGTTTGAATAAAACTATGACTTTCTACATCAGCAATTTCATCACGCATCCCCAATACCGCCGGCACACCATGACCAATCAACACCTCAGCCAAACTACTAGCCGGGATTGCTTGGTGATTAACTGCTGCTGGTTGCGCTCCCCAACAGGCGTTAAAAACTCCTAATTTTATACCTGTTCGCGTTAAAACCTGAGCTAATTCTATGCCATTAATTTTGAGTTCATTTCCTAAAAATAATGAGCCTCCATCTGGATCTGGTAATCCATGACCAGCATAAAAAAACACATTATAGGCTTTAGTTTCTAACTCCTGAATTAACTCTGCCTTTGTCGGTTGGATCAGGGTTTTTACTGTACAAGGTGCGTATCCAGCGGCAGTTTTGCCCCCAGGATGTCCTTCTAACAATGTCTTTTTCAGTAAAGACGCTTCCTGATCTAGTTGTAATTTATGATTATGTCCTAACACCAGCAGAATATTTACCGCCCGGTCAGTCCGCAATTCTGGCAATGGTTCAACTGCGCTAATGGTACGACTAAATAACACATCTTGGGACAGAGATATGGCGGATTGTCCCACTTCCCGCTGCATAATTTCCCAGGGGAGGGCAATCAGATCAGGATCACGAATTTCTAACCGAAAGCGTAATTGAGTCTTTTGACCCATAGCCATACCCCGACTCCGTTCCCAACTATTCAGAATCGCCCCATCAAATATCCATCCCCAGAGATTGATGCCTAATGATTGCATCAGACGACTACTATAGGGGCTTGTCCTTTGACCTTCAGCGGGTGGAATTACACTTAATCCCAGGGTATTAACTGATGAAGAAATTGAATGGGAACAAATATCCAGGGGACTATGACCAGCAAACATTTGTTGCCATTCTTGCCAAACTTGATTAAGTTCAGGGGAGAAAACACAATCACGGAGAACATAGCCACTGGGATATGGTGCTTTGACTACCCAAATAGCGAAGTGATCTGTGCTAGTATTTGCTAGGCGGGCGATCGCTATACTCGCCGAAGGCATTGCCAAATTCGTGCTGAACATGGATTTGCTCATTGGTCATTAGTCATTAGTCATTGGTCATTGGGAAAATTTCTACCTGTCACCTGTCCCCGTGGCGTAGCACCTGTCACCTGTCCCCGTGGCGTAGCACCTGTCACCTGTAACCTGTCCCCGTGGCGTAGCACCTGTCACCTGTCACCTATTCACAAATGCTAGGTTGATCTGATTGTAGAATAGAGATATCCTTGGCTAAAGCTTGCAGTTCGGAAAATTCAAGTTTGACTATTTTAATTTTAGGAGTTTTTGGTGCTGGATTGGATTTTTCACAGACGCGCAAACTTACATCTGGATTATCCACAGGATTGGGATTAGCTTTTTTATCTATAACTTGAACTTGAAAAAAACTTTCAGCGGGGAAAGGTTGCTTATTTAAAATTATGGGACTCTTCGCTTGAATCACCCAATTAGGAGAGAGATTTTCTAAAGTTCTTGGTCTAGTCGAAGGTGGCGCTTGACTAGAAAATGGAGACGGAGAAGAAATTATTGTTGTTGGTGACTTAATTTGGAGTTTAAACCAATATCCTAATAACCCAGCTAATAACGTTAATCCCAAAATAATAAACAACTGTAGTGGTAATTGGGAGAGTCTAGCAGTCTTGCCTTCAGAACTAACTTGAGTTTTCGGATTGGCTGTATCATCACTGGCTGAGTATAATTCTGTGTCAGATAAAAGATGAGAAATATCCGCTGTAATTATCGTCTCTGGTTCAGAGTATTCAACATGATAATGTACTAAGGCGATAGTGGCATTATCATGTCCATTTTTAGCATTGGCAATTTCTATTAATCTTTGGGCAACATCTTCTATACTTATTTTTCCAGAGAGAAGAGGTAATATTTCAGTTTCCCAAGATTCTTCTACTCTATCAAAATCACTCAGACCATCGGATGTGAGTAAGAAAACAGCATCTTCATCAACAATAAAGCGTTGAGATGTGGGATGCAGCGAGGTACTTTTACTCATTCCCAATGCCTGAACCAATGAGCCAGAACCACTGTGTTTTAAAGCTTCCCTGTAAAGAGCATAGCCTAAACGGACTTCACGGGAGGCGACATCATCATCTAAGGTAACTTGATGACAACCATGACGAGTAATCCAATAGGCACGACTATCACCGACATGGGCAATATACATTTCATGGGCAATAGGTAAAGCCATGACAATAGTTGTTCCCATCCGTTGTCGCCCTTGACGATGTTCGTTATCATTACGCTGGCTGATTTTGTCATTAGCTGTGGCTACTGCCAGTTCTAAGTCCGAAAGTAGTAAGGAGGCATCTATGTTGTTGGCGGGAAATGAAGTCAGTTCTTTGATTTGTTTATAAATAGTTTCAACTGCGAGGTTGGAAGCCACGTTACCGCCTTCATGTCCACCAATACCGTCACAAACAATAGCTAGAGTGTTCTCCTGGGGTGGTTTAGTGATTAAAGTGTCTCCGGCAGGGTAACAAGCATCTTCGTTACGGGGTCGGCTCGGTCCTGGGTCTGTTTTAGTATAGATTTTAATTGTGGTTGTTTGAGATTTTGCTAATTGGCTCAATCCCTGATCTAAAATTTTAATTAATTGACTCGATGAGTTAATTTCTCCTTTAATTAACCAATCACATACTTGTTGCACAAATGGGGCAATATTTGGTTTAGTAGTTGGGAGCAGTTGTTGCCAAAATTCTCCTAGTTGGGTTAATGTCGGCGAGTTTTTGCCATCAAATCGCAATTCTAATAAGCGAATTATTACTCCTTCTACTCTTAATATAGAACTGTCTAGGAGGCTAGATGCTACTCCTTCAAGGGCTAGGGGTTGCCACAAACTAGCCATTTGCCATAGCCAATGAATTTGACGCATTGATGAGGCTTGACTCCAATAATCGTTCAAGCTTATACATAGATTGACTTGAGTAATGCCTGCATCAACTATTAATGGTGGGTTTTCTAATAGTAGTATTTCTGTTTTGGTCTGCCCATCACTTAAATTGAGGACTCCATAAACTTGTGGGGTGTGGAGACGATAGGTGATTAGTTTGAGGTAGGGTCTAATTTTTCCTAAATCATCTAATTCAGGTATTTCGGGCAATAAACCAGGTTTGATATCTAAAAGTATGGATTTATCAATGACTAAATAGCGAGCGCCCGCATCGCTTAAAACAGATCCAGGTTGACAATGGCTAAAATCACTGCCCACAGCCCAAAGATAACGCTTTGGCAGGGGAGTGGAACACTGCTGGCAAAATTTGTGGGTGAGGGGATTAGCAGATTGACAATATTCATTTGGGCAGCAGAGCGTTACCGCATCATTTTCCATAGTTTTCCCACCGATTCTGCAATTAGCATTTTCTCAACAGTATTTGGTAGCTATAGTTACTACCGCGCATATTTTTAGCAATCCACAGATTCATCATAACTTTTATTGTTATGGGAATATGTAGCGATCGCAGAACTAATTCTCAATTTATCACTAAAACTTGACATAGCCGGCGAATTAGCTTCGCCAGGACTAAGTATGTACTATTCTATTGGTTGTTACTGGTTGCTACTTGGGGTAGTCCCATACTGTAGTTAGTAACCCGACTGGAGAGATTATAGCTAATTTCACCTTTTTGGAGGAGCGATCGCAGATAATGCTCCAAATCTGAACCAATCCGGCGGAGGTTATAATCTGTCAGATCCTCGCCACTAGATGCTTCTACCAGTTGATCAAACTGGCGATAAACTTTTTGCAAAGCATCTTCATTCCAGTTGAACTCGTTGTCTGGATCAATATCTAGTGTCAAGACTTGATTACTCGGAATCAGGTTATCTTTGTCCATTTCAGCCGCAAAAATGCGAACATGGCGGGTTGTGGACTTAAGCAGCATCAGGTTATCCATAAATTTGGGTGTAAGAATTTAGCTGAATTACACTGCAATCATTTTAACTGCTATGTTTGAGCTTACAGCAGAAATGAATAAGAAAGTCACTCTCATTAGGAGTTCGGAGTTCAGGAAAAAGGAGTTCGGGAGTTCAGGAGTTTAGGGAGAAGGAAGCAGAAATCCGGGTGTTTGGGGGTTGAATTCCACTTTGTATCTCATTTACCTGCCTTCAGTTGTAATTTGTCCGTTAGTTTTGTCCCAGGGATGTGATTATTCACAAAAAATTTCCTGATTTTTTTACTGATTTTGATTTTTTCTCATGTAAATATACTCAACTTGTAGTAACTTTAGCGAATTTTCCTACAATTATGAATTGGATTTATCAAAGGAGCGTCTTCGGTACAAATGCTTAAGTATTACCAGACAATAAAAGTAAAAAAAATAATATTTCTTGACGTTTTTAACAAATTGATGTAGAAACCTTTATCAAGGGCTAATCAACTCCTTACAAAAACTTCATGGCATAACATCTCAAAAATCGAATAATAGTTTATGGCTAAGATATGCCATAACTAGTAGAGAAACATCAAAAAATAGTAAAATCTAACTGAAAAAAGACAGGGGGAGTAAAATAGAATGCCAGTTTTACGGATCAGGAGAAATTCTGAATCTGTCAAGACTTTGGATTCACAAAAGTATAAAGAAAGTATAAGGAATTTTTCTGGAGATTTAGTCCCTAATCCGTATAACCACTAAGCAAATAAATCCTCAAAACCATGAATTCCAAAGCATTACCACGTCAAATAAATAATCCTGAAGTAGGTGTTTATGATTGTGAAATTCACCTCAAATTCCGTCTGATAGAGGAAAAGAGTTTGTTAAGTGATCGAGAGCAACTGTTACAAGTATTACTAGAAGCTTTAACAGAAGGATCTGACGATTTTTTAGAAACCTTACAAGCATCAGTTAAAGCTCAGGAGATTTCGGAATTTAAAGCCTCTCCACAAATGCGTCGTCAACTGATGCGGTTACGCAATTTCGCTGATACCATACAATAGTATTCAGTGTTATCCCTCGCTATAACCGATCTAATTTAGGGTTTTCAAAATTGAGTTTTAAAAGTCCGCCTCTACCTATTTTTTCCCAACAATAAGTTTGCTTGTAACCATAAAACTACGTCTACAATATTTGCGTCTTTGTACTGGCAAGCTAGGAAAATTAGTAGTCAAATTCGGCAGCAAAGTTATCCAGGTGCATTTTACCATTTTTTTACCAAGTAACTCCAATCACTCAGGGATTAGTTCACTTAGCTAGACCATGTTCTAGGGCAAAACGAACTAACTCCGTGCGACTATTAGTCCCAGTTTTACTAAATAAACGGCTGACATACTTCTCGACATTGCGGACGCTTGTTTCTAAGCGACGGGCAATTTCCTTATTCATTAATCCTTCTGCTACCAAATTTAAAACACTTTGCTCTCTAGGAGTCAAATCTATTTTAAACGGGGCCGGAGATTGGGATATGGCACTCCTGTGAGTTAATAGTATTCTAATTTGAGCGATTTGATTAGCCAAATCGGCAAGATTTGGGGTATCGCTGTCTTCCCCGATAGTGGGAGTTTGGGCACTGCGACGCGCTAGTAAGTTTTCAACTATGGCGACTAATTCATCAGGATCGAATGGTTTAGATAAGTACGCATCAACACCTGCATGATAGCCTTGAATGCGATCGCCTGTCATCCCCTTAGCAGTTAGAAAGACCACTGGTAAGGCTTGGAAACGGGGGTCATCTCGCATTTGCTTGAGGAACTGATAGCCATCCACCTGGGGCATCATAATATCAGAAATGACCAAATCAGCGGTGTTCGCTTGCATCCAGTCCCAACCTTCACGGGCATTACTGGCAGTTTGAACCCTAAAACCGCTTTCTTGTAAGTATTCTTTGACGGCTTCCCGCAATCCCGGTTCGTCATCTACCAGTAACAATTGTGCTGACATTGAAAGTTCCTATAAGTGTACCTGGATCTAATCTAGCGAAATTTGGTGAGTCTTGACTACCAATACAGGAGAAATCCATTAATTCATCCGTCTTTATCTGCGTTTATCTGCGTTTATCTGCGGTCAATAATTCTTAAAATCCTATTCTATTCTCATCCTAAATTGGTATTATATATCGCATTAAAACCCAATTGCAAATTATTAAAAGTAAACAATAAATATGATTAGAGAAATAGGTAAAGTTTATCTTGTTGGTGCAGGACCTGGAGATGTAGAATATTTAACCGTTAAAGCCTATCGGCTGTTAGCATCTGCCCAGGTATTGGTGTACGATGCTTTAGTTGATAGTCAATTATTAGATTGTGTCCCTGTTGATTGCCTAAAAATAGATGTTGGTAAACGGGGAGGTAAACCCAGCACTTCCCAAGCGGAAATCAATGCTTTATTGGTAAAATATTGTTTAGAAAAAAAACAAGTTATCAGATTAAAATCGGGAGATCCTTTGATATTTGGGCGCTGTATTTTAGAAATCGCCGCTTTAAAAAATGCAGGTTGTGAATTTGAAATCGTTCCGGGAATTTCTTCTGCCTTAGCTGCACCATTATTAGCAAAGATTCCCCTCACCGATAACGTTCTTAGTCGTTGTTTTGCAGTTTGTACAGCCCATGAACCAGAAACTTTAAACTGGGAAGCATTAGCAAGCTTAGAAACCTTAGTAATCTTGATGGGGGGAAAAAATTTACCAGAAATAATCCAGCAACTGATAAAATATAGAAAACCTCATTCTACACCCATTGCTATTATCCGTTGGGCTGGAACATCCAGTCAAGAAATCTGGACAGGAGAACTGGGAAATATCCGCGAACAAACCGCTGGCTTATCTCTCTCTCCCGCAGTTATAGTTATTGGTGAAGTTGTGCGATTACGGGATTACCTATAAGGAATTTCCATTTGTAAAATTATAGGTTGGATAGAACAAAGTGAACCCCCACTAAGTCTAGGAAATGTTGGGTTTCATTCTTCAACCCAACCTACAGATACTTCTTGACGCGAAACCAAAAATTATTAAGACACAAATTGAATGTCAACCGTGAATTATAATCTTTCTCCCCTTGCTGGTAAAACCATTTTAGTTACCCGTTCTGTGGGACAATCGCATCAATTTAGCGATTGCTTAACCTCCGCAGGTGCTAATGTGATAGAAATGCCAGCTTTAGAAATTGGACCTCCTAGCAATTGGGACGCTTTAGATCAGGCAATTTTGCATTTATCAACTTTTAATTGGCTAATTCTCACTTCTAGTAATGGTGTAGAATACTTTTTTGAGAGATTAGCAAAATCCGGTCAATATAAAAATGCTTTATCCGCTGTAAAAATTGCTGTTGTTGGGGAAAAAACAGCCCAAAGTTTACAAAAACAAAATATTCAAGCTAACTTTATTCCTCCTAATTTTGTGGCTGATTCCTTAGTGGAAAACTTTCCCGAATCACTAATAGGTAAAAAGATATTATTTCCTAGAGTTGAAAGTGGTGGAAGAGAAGTATTAGTTAAAGAATTAACAGCCAAAGGTGCAGAAGTAATTGAAGTTCCGGCTTATGAATCTTGCTGTCCTCAAAGTATCCCGGCTGCGGCTGAATATGCCTTAGTTAATAATACTGTAGATATTATTACTTTTGCCAGTTCTAAAACAGTTCTATTTTTCGCACAATTAACAGCGCATATATTTACATACAATCCTGAAAATTTAGCCAGAGTTTGCATAGCTTCCATTGGTCCACAAACATCAAAAACCTGTCAAACTGTATTTGGGAGAGTAGATATTGAAGCGGAAGAATATAATTTAGAAGGTTTAACAAATGCCATAATTAAATGGACAAGTGATCACTAAATCTTTTAATAACAAATGACAACTGACCAATGACTAAGAATTTAATTGGTTTAACTGGTGGAATTGCGACAGGGAAAAGTACAGTTGCTAATTATTTAGCGACAACTTACAATTTGCCGATTTTAGATGCAGATATTTATGCGAGAGACGCGGTATCTGTCGGTTCTCCTATTTTGTCACAAATTGCCGAAAAATATGGTAGAGAAATCATATTAAGTGATGGTAATTTAAATAGAGCTAAATTAGGAGAAATTATTTTTAATCAACCGGAAGAACGTCATTGGGTAGAAAGGGTAATTCATCCTTATGTAAGAAATTGTTTTGATAAAGCTATTCAAAAATCATCTGCAAATACTTTAATTTTAGTGATTCCTTTATTATTTGAAGCTAATTTAGAAAACCTAGTTAATCAAATTTGGGTGGTATCTTGTTCCCCACAACAGCAAGAACAGCGATTAATAGAACGCAATAATTTAACACCAGAACAAGCAGCAGCGAGAATTAATAGTCAATTACCTATTGCGGAAAAAATAGCTCGTGCTGATGTGGTTTTAGATAATTCTGGCAATTTAGAATCACTTTTACGACAAATAGATAAAGTTTTGTTGCAAGATTCGACACTTTTGTAACTAAAATAATTGATATATTCTTGCTTATAGATTAATGGAATATCAATAATTTTTACGTTTTTGTGATATCATTAGGGATGATTATAAAAAACAGTTCTGATAAAAAATGTGCAATTGCTGTGGCTTTACAATATACGCCCTTTGCTTGTGATATAGCGGTTATCATTCGGACGCAATACAATTGAGGGCGGGGAAACCCCTACAGGTTTTACGATTTGCTGATTGTATCTCACTCAAGTGCATACCGCTATATATTTTTCTATTGAAAATTAAATATTAGGAGACTATCGAGTTGGATTTAAGATATAAATATCTGGATGATATCAAAGATATCACTGATTGCCCACCAACAAGCTGTACAAATAAAAATATGACAGCTTTTAGGTTTGTATTTGAACTAAATACTGAAAATGACTGGAAAAATTTTTTACCATCGAAGAAAATTTCACCACAACGAACACTGCGAAACGATAAAGTAAAATGCTCTGGTTATGGACTATCTTTCTTTGATTCTGAGAATAATGCTAAAATGTTTTATGAGACCATGAGAGAACGTAATGATAATATTCATAAATCTATTGGCACACATTTAGCTAAGGTATCTATTGACCAAAATGATGGTGTAGTTACAGAAATTAATAATAGAGGACATTTTGATTTACATGAATATGAAAATACTAATTGGAGTCATAAATTTGAAATCATTGCTGTTTTATACAATCCAAGGTAAAGTGTGATGGAAAACGTATTAGGATGTCAGTTTAATCAATTCCCCCTAAATCTTACCTACATAGTTGATCTAAGCTATTTCGACGGTTCACTACTGTCAGTATTTAAAAATGAATATGGAGACTTTTATATTTATAATTGGTGTGATGTAGATGATCAATTCAATCGCTGGTTGGTTTTTAGAGTTAAGAGAAAATCATTAATAAAGTATTTAGAGGGTGAACTTAGTTTAGGCGATTTAGTGTTATCACCAATTGATGGATTTCAATATTTATTGGAAATTGATGATCATCTGGATGTTAAAAATATTTATGTTGTGCAGCCTCATAACTTGCCAGAATCATATATTCCTGGCAAAAATTCATATTATAATGACTTACAGTTAAATCCAGAATCCTTAGAGGAAGATAAAGAAATAATTAAACAAGAAATATATTCAAAAGACGAAGAAAAAACCAAATTACTCATAAGTTGATTGTAAAAATAGCTTCAGAACTTTCTTCTACGATAGCAGTTTTACGTTTTTGTGATAACATTAAATTGATTTTAAGATTTTCAGGATGTTGGTTTAAAGTATGATGATAAATTATGATTCCTAAATAAAATCTGCTAAACAACTACCTAATTTTAAATTTTCTATATTTTCAAAATCACTATCATAGGTAAATAAAATTAAATCATGTTGAATTGCTGTAAATGCAATCCAAATATCATTAGTAGGTATAGGGTTTCCTTTTTTTCTCAATTGAGGTTTGTAACAAGTAACCATTTTCAGTCGTGTAGTTTTCCACATAAGCTGCTAAATCATCCCCGTCAATGTGTTCCATGACAATAGCCCAAAGTCCATCTTCGGGAAAATTGTCGTAAACTTGGACAATATGGGGATGATAGCATTTTGATAAATCTAAGGCTTCTTTTCTAAACCTCTTTTGTATTTCCGCAAAGTCTGGTTTTTCTCGTTGTTCCCGGTTGAGGGTTTTAATCACAACCAACCTGTTTTCTTCTGTATCTTCTGGTGACGTACTCCACACACTCCCTTTCAGGTGAGTGTGGGCTTCTCAGTGACTCCTCTATGAGGACATTAACTGAGCTTTAAGACCGTGCGCCCCACGGTTCTTTGGTTTTGAGATTTGTTTTTTGTTTTGTAGGCT